>NZ_RCOB01000148.1:0-96458 GCF_004307665.1 Pseudomonas sp. Sample_16 | reverse complement strand
GCAGCCCAGGAATTGAAGCGCTGTTCCAGTTGCTCGCCGTTGTCAGCCCAGAAGCTGACGTCGATCTGCACCTGGTTGGCGATGTTTTCCGGGGTGGTCGGCATGTCTTTCAGGACATCCTTGGCCAGCAACGGTACGGCTTGAGTGTTGGCCGGGCCGTAGGCGATGTTTTCCGAGTAGGTCTTCTGCTGCTGTGGCTGAACCGAGAAAGCGATGAATTTCTTCGCCGCTTCGGCACGCTTGGCGTCCAGACCTTTTGGAATGGCCCATGCGTCGAAGTCGTAGATGCCGCCGTTCCACACCACTTTCAGGTTGCTTTCTTTCTGCACGGCAGCGATACGGCCGTTGTAGGCCGAACTCATGACCACGTCACCGGAAGCGAGGTACTGCGGTGGCTGTGCGCCGGCTTCCCACCACTGGATGTTTGGCTTGAGCTCATCGAGTTTCTTGAACGCGCGATCCTGACCGTCCTTGCCGGCCAGCACTTTGTAGACGTCTTTGGGCGCAACGCCGTCGGCCATCAGTGCGAATTCCAGGGTGTACTTGGCGCCTTTGCGCAGGCCGCGCTTGCCCGGGAACTGCTTGGTGTCCCAGAAATCCGCCCAGCTGGTCGGTGCGGTTTTCAGCTTGTCGGCGTTGTAGGCCAACACGGTCGACCACACGAAGAAGCCCACGCCGCATGGCTGGATGGCGCCCTTGACATAATCTTCGGTCTTGCCGAACAGCGCAGGGTCCAGTTGCTCGAACATGTCTTCGTCACAACCACGGGACAGCTCTGGCGATTCAACTTCTACCAGATCCCAGGACACGCTTTTGGTGTCGACCATGGCCTTGACCTTGGCCATTTCACCGTTGTACTCGCCCGCCACGATTTTGCCGTTGCCCGCCGCTTCCCACGGTGCGTAAAAGGCTTTGACCTGCGCCGCCTTGTTCGCCCCGCCAAAGGACACCACGGTCAGGTCCGGGCCTGCGGCCATCGCGTGCGAGGCGCCGATCATGCCCATGACCAGAGCTGTGAATTTCAGGGATTTCAACATTGATATTGTTCTCCACGTGCAGGGTTGGTGAAGCAGAAGGGCGATCAGTTCGCCTCTAGAAGTGGGTCGAGCGCACGAACGTGTTCGACCTGCCAGCCAAGCGGTACCACATCGCCGACAGCGAGCGCGGGATCGAGCTCGGCAATCGGTTGTTTCACGAAGAAGTCGGTCTTGCCGCAGACTTCCAGGCGAACCCGGACGTGGTCGCCCAGATAGATGAATTCCGCCACCCTTCCGGAGAAGCGGTTGACGCACGACTCACTGGAACCATTGAGGCTCACGCGTTCCGGGCGGATAGACAAGGTGACGGGTTCGCCAGTCCGGCCGACATTGACCGCCAGGGCTTCGACCTTTTCACCACGTCCCAGCTCGACGATGCAGCGGTCGCCGGTCTGGCTGTGCAGGCGGCCATTGAGACGGTTGTTCTCGCCGATGAAGTTGGCGACGAAGGTATTTTTCGGCTCTTCGTAGAGGGTGCGCGGCGGCGCGATCTGCTGGATTTCGCCTTGATGGAACACCGCCACCCGGTCAGACATGGTCAAGGCTTCACCCTGATCGTGGGTCACGTAGACCACGGTCACGCCCAGACGCTGGTGCAGGTGTTTGATTTCCATCTGCATGTGTTCACGCAGCTGCTTGTCGAGGGCGCCGAGGGGTTCGTCCATCAGGACCAGTTGCGGTTCGAACACCAAGGCGCGAGCCAGTGCCACACGCTGCTGCTGACCGCCGGACAGTTGCGCCGGGTAACGCTGGGCGAACGTATCGAGCTGCACCATGCTCAGGACTTTTTTGACTTTGTCACTGACGTCGCTTTTATTCAGGCCGCGCACGGTCAGCGGGAACGCCAGGTTCTCGGCGACGGTCATGTGCGGGAACAACGCGTAGTTCTGGAACACCATGCCGATGTCGCGCTTGTGCGGCGGCACGTTGTTGATAGCGCGCCCGGCCAGCAGGATTTCGCCCGCGGTCGGTGTTTCGAAACCGGCGAGCATCATCAGGCTGGTGGTCTTGCCGGAGCCGGACGGCCCGAGCAAGGTGAGGAATTCGCCTTTGCGAATGTCCAGGTTGAGGTCTTTGACGATCAGGTTCTCGCCGTCGTAGCTCTTCTGCACACCACGAAAGCTGACCAGCACATCATTGGTCCCTGCGCTTGTATCGACCTGGCTCATACCCACACCTTTGTTGTTGATGACTGCTTGTTCATCAAGCCTAGTGGCTGGCGGCGGCCACGCAAATCGGGGCGCAGGAGAGAATCGCTTAAGCGCAATGGAAGGTTGGGGGTAGGGATTGCCCTACAAGGATGGCGCGTTTTGGCAAACGCGGCGACAAGCTGTCAGCTGCAGGCCGCAAGCAACGGCAAAACGGGTATCCAGGGGCTGTCGCGAATGGATACGGCCGGCGCCGTCCCCCTGTAGGAGCCAGGCTTGCCGGCGAAGGCGATTTCGAGGACGCCTTCGCCGGCAAGCCTGGCTCCTACAGGGGGATTGGGCACAGCATCAGAGGAGCTTGTGTTCCATCGCGTACTTCACCAGCTCGGCCAGCGACGTGATGTTGAGCTTCTGCATCAGGCGCGCCTTGTGGGTGCTGATGGTCTTGCTGCTCAGGGCCAGTTGCTGGGCGATGTCGTTGACGTTGGCGCCCTGGGCCAGACGTTCGAACACCGAGAACTCACGTTCCGAAAGCAATGAATGCAACGGTCGCGAATCGGTCAGGCCGACCTCGAAGACCATGCGATCGGCCAAGTCAGGATCGATGTAACGCCCGCCTGCGGCGACCCGGCGAATAGCCGTGAGCAACAGTGCCGGATCACTGTCCTTGGTCGCATATCCTGCGGCTCCGACTTTCAATGCCCGCGCGGCCATTTGCGCTTCGTCATGCATCGACAGCACCAGGATCACCGGCGGATTGTTCAGCGCACGAATCCGTGGAATCGCTTCCAGACCATTCACGCCGGGCATGGAGATATCCAGCAACACCACCTCGCAGGGTACATGCCGCAACGTTTCGAGCAATTGTTCGCCGTTGCTCGCCTCCCCTACCACCAGCAAGTCCTTGGCCAGGCCGATCAACTGCTTGATGCCTTCGCGGACGATGGTGTGGTCTTCGGCTACCAGTACACGGATCACTTATTTATCCTCATCCAATGGCACTCGAACACTCAGGGTCGTGCCCTCCCCCGGCTCACTCTCAAGCGACAACTCACCGCCCATGATCAGCACCCGCTCGCGCATGCCCACCAAGCCAAAGGACGTTGGCCTGCCAGCTGCGGCGACGAATCCTACGCCATCATCGCTGACCGTCAGACACAGCACTTCGCCTTCTCGGGTCAGTGTCAGTTCAACAGTATGCGCTTGGGCGTGGCGCATGACATTGGTCAACGCTTCCTGAAGGATACGAAACAGACCGATCGCCTTGGCATCGCTGAGCACCGGCAAATTGTCCGGCACCTGCACCAGACACGGAATCTGTGTGCGCGCCTCGAAGCGCCGGGCCTGCCATTCGATGGCCGAGGCGATCCCGGCATCGAGAATCGGCGGGCGTAATGCCGTGGCCACATCGCGGACCAGCTGGAACAGCTGGGCGATCAGACGTTTCATGCTGTTCAAGCGCTCGTTCAGCCCAGGGTCGAGCTGCGCGTAGGCCAATTCGCACATGGACGTTTCCAGCTTCAACACGGTCAGCATCTGCCCCAACTCGTCGTGCACTTCCCGGGCAATCCGCGCCTTTTCTTCTTCGCGCACGCTCTCAAGGTGCGCCGACAACTCCCGCAACTGCTCGCGGGAGCTGGCCAGTTCCAATTCGATGCGTTTGCTCTCACTGATGTCCCAGACAATGCCGTCCCAGACATAGGCGCCGTCCTCCAGTTGCCGGGTGATCGCCTTGATTTCCGCCCAGCGCTGTTCGCCCTGGCGCGTGAGAATCCGCCCTTGCCAGGACCAGTCACTGTCGGTATCCAGAGCATGATCCTGGGTCTGGTGATAACTGGCCTTGTCGTCCGGATGCACCAGGCTGCGCAAGCCTTTGTCACGATGGGCCAGGGTCGCCGGCGAGTATCCCACCAGGCTCTCGCTGCCTTCGCTGATGTAGGCAAAGTCTATCTGACCTGTCACCGGCGCCCGTTCCAGGCGAAAGACAAGTCCGGGTACATTCGCCGCGATCCCCTGCAGCCGCGCCTCGCTTTCCTGCAACGCTGCCAGGGCGCGGCGACGTTCAGTAACGTCGGTGAGATAAACCACCAGGTATTCGCCATCGCGAAAGCGCAGGAAGCTCAGCGAAACATCGGCCGGCAGGATGCTGCCGTCAGCCCGCAAGCAATTGGTTTCGAAACTTTGTGGCGTTTCGTCGCTGGCCCTGGCGCTCTTCCACAGGTTTAACCAGCGATCCATGTGCAGGCCGGGTTCGAACTCGATCAATGGACGGTCGATGATCCCGCCGGATGGATAGCCAAGCATGGTTTCGGCGGCACGGTTGGCGTAGCGCACGTGACTGTCCCAATTGACCCAAAGGATGCCGACAGTGCTTTGATCGATGGAAAACTGGGTCAGCCGCAGGGCTTCTTCACTGGCGGCGCGCAAGGCGATGTCGGCCTGCGCGGCCGCCAGTCGCTGCTCAAGGCTGTGCTGCTGACGACGCTGCCAGAGCACAATGGCCATGCAGCTCAACGCCAGCACCAACAACAAAAGGCAAAGGTTTTGCCAAAACCCGGGCGATTCGGTGAGTCGCGGGTACTTGGGTTGCAGCCATTGGTTGTGCAGGGTTTCCAGGTCCTTGGCCGGGATCGCCCGCAGTGCACTTTCGACAATGCCGGCCAGTTGCGGTTTGTCGCGCAGCGTAGCCACCCGTAGCAGCTGCGGCAGGCCAATATCACCCACGACGACCAGTCCGGAAAATTCCGGTTCGACCGACAGCCGTCCCAACTGCGCCTCATCGACCACGGCATAGCCAGCCTGCTGACTCAACAACAACTGCAGCGCCTGCCGTTCCATCGGCACGCCCTGAAGGTTCAGGTGCGGATAGTTGCCGCGCAGGTAGTCGGCGGTGGCGCTGGGCATTCGTACGGCCACGCGGGTCTGGCTGTCGAGCTTCTCGAGTTCCACTGCACCGGTGCTTTTCTGGTCGCTGACCACCAGTTGCGGCACCCGCATGTAGGGATCGGAAAACTGCCAGAGGCGCAGACCGCCGGGCGTTTGGCTCAGTCCCGGGGCGATATCGATTTCACCGGCACGCGCGGCGGCCTCCAGTTGCTCAAGATCAGGAAAGTTACGCCAGCTCAGCTCGACCTTGAGCGACTTGGCCAGCCATTTCATCAGCTCGACATTGACCCCCGACAAGCGCTGCAAACGGCGATCGTATTGAGCATAGGGAGCCTGCAACACCAGCCCGACACGCAACTCGCCCTGTTGTGCCAGCCATTGTTGCTGGTCGGCAGACAAAGCTGCGACGTGCGCCGGTGGCGCGGCCGCCGCCCAGCCCATCAAGGGAAAGCACAACCAGCCGATAACCCACAGGCAGCGAAAACGCATCATCGAACTCTCACACACTGACAAATACTGACCAACCCATTAGGCTGCCGGAATCACTTCTGGCCTGGAATATCCGATGCCCCCTGTCTACCGCCTGGCACTGCCAGCATTGTGCCTGTCGCTGATCCTGCCATGCGCTTTTTCCGTCGAGGCCGCCGACCCAGCACCTGCCGCCGCGGAGCAACCGGCGGAAGAAAAACCGCTTGAACGCCAGCCGTTGCCTGAGCGTAGCCAGGAAGAAGCGGCCGCCCTCGAGCGAAAAATCCCGTCCCAGGAGCAACAGCAATTGCAAGCGGGCGGCGACACGTTCCTGGCCCTGTGGAAACCGGCCAATACCGCCGAGCCCAAAGGCGCGGTGATTATCGTCCCGGGCGCAGGCGAAACCGTTGACTGGCCGCAAGCAATCGGTCCGTTGCGCCGCCAATTGCCAGACGCGCAATGGAGCAGCCTGAGTATCACCTTGCCGGACTTGCAAAGCGATGCCATCGCGCCACGCTTTGTCGAAGTGCCACCGGTGCCGAAAACGCCGGATACCGGCAGCAAGGACGCGGCCACCGCCGCCCCTATCGAGCAGGTCGCGGGAGGTGAAGCTGAAGTGCCTGACAAACCTGTCGCTGAAACCAGTGAAGAACAGTCCAAGGCCGACGCCGAAAGAATCTTCGCCCGTATCGATGCGGCGATAGCCTTCGCCGAACAGCAAAGCGCCCGCAGCATCGTCGTTCTGGGCCATGGCACCGGCGCTTATTGGGCCGCGCGGTATCTGAGCGAGCGGCAACCATCGCAAATCGAACGCTTCGTCATGGTTGCCGCGCAAACGCCGGCGCAAGTGAAACCCGACCTGGACCACCTCGCACCGAACCTGAAATTGCCCACAGCCGACATCTTTTACATGGACAAACCGCTGGATCGCAACGCCGCTCTGGCTCGCTTGCAAGCCAGCAAACGCTTGAAGACTTCGGCCTTCAGCCAGGTAGCGCTCAAGGCGTTGCCGGGCAATGACAAGGCGCAGCAGGAGCAACTGGTTCGCCGGGTGCGGGGCTGGTTGAATCCGCAGAATGCGGCGGATTGATAGATCGTGTGACCCCTATCGCGAGCAAGCTCGCTCCCACAGGTTTCATGTCGATGGCGAAATTCGTGTACGACGCAAATCCAGTAGGAGCAAGGCTTGCCCGCGATAGCGTAATCACTGACGACACACACCTTGGCGACTAGCGAAAATCCCGCCGCTGCCGGATCAGCGCGTAAGCGTTGTGCAGCTCCCGGGTTTTCTCGGTTGCCTCACGCACCTGCGACGCCGTCGCCCCGCTGCCGGCAATTTTGTCCGGGTGATGGCGGCTGAGCAGACGCCGGTAGGCGCGCTTGATCTGCGCCGGCTCACTGGTGGCCGATACCCCCAGCAGCCGCAAGGCATCCTGATAACTTGTAACGCGGTTAACCTCTGGACGTTTCTGAGGCTCATAGTCTTGGGCCAACGCCAGGATCTGACGGGTCGACCAGCCCAGCCACTTGCCCCAATGCGCGATCAGTTCGCGCTCCTGTTGCCCCGCGCGACCATCGGCCCAGACCATCCGCCAGCAGGCGCGCAGGACACCTTCGGCGGCATGGGGCTGATGACCCAGGCGGCGCAGGTATCCGCGCAACGGGTCGTTGCCCGACTTGCCCCGATTGAAGGCGGCAATGGCCCGACGCTGCGCTGATTCGTTCATTTCCAGCGAGCGCATTTCCTGACGCGCCTGCTGGATATGACCGTCCACCACTCGCCCGTCGCACTTGGCCAACCTGCCGAGCAACACGAACAGCAGTTCATCGTTGCGCAAAACCGGACGACCGCCGAGCTTTTCCCGCAGATGTGCCCAACTTTGCAGATGCAGGCGTCGATCCAGCGCCTGCCCCAACAAAGCACCGAGCATGGCCCCCGGAATGCTGGCAATGGCAAAGCCCGCTCCGGCTCCGATCAGAGTCCCTGGCCACAACACGTCAGCGTCTCGCTTCAATCAGGGCTTCGGCTTCAGACAGGCGTTCGTGAGTGCCGACGTCGACCCATTGCCCGTTCAGGCGCTCGCCGGACACTTTCCCGGCGGACATTGCGGCACGCAGCAACGGCGCCAATTTGAACGCCCCGGCCGAGCAACCTTCGAACAGCTGCGGGTGCAACACCGCGATACCGCTGTAGGTCAGGGTGGCCGCGTCCGACTGACCGTCACGGACCTGCCCGTCGATCAATTGGAAATCCCCATCAGGGTGATGGGCCGGGTTGCTCGCGAGCACCAAATGAGCAAGCCCGGCAATCGGCTGATGCAACAAGGCAAAGTCATAATCAGTCCAGATATCGCCATTGACCACGACAAAGGCCTCATCACCCAGCAAGGGCAATGCGCGGAAGATCCCGCCGCCGGTTTCCAGCGGCTCGCCCTCCGGCGAATACTGGATCCTGACGCCATAGCGCGAGCCGTCGCCCAGGTAATCTTCGATCTGCTGGCCCAGCCATGCATGGTTGATCACGATGTCGGTAAAACCGGCAGTCGCCAGTGCACGCAAGTGGTACTCGATCAGCGGCACACCGCCGGCGCGAACCAGCGGCTTTGGCGTGGTCAGGGTCAGCGGGCGCATGCGCTCACCTTTACCTGCGGCGAGAATCATGGCCTTCATGCTTTCACTCCAGCGCGCAAACTGGCGAGCAACACATCCAGCTCCGCCAACTCAGGCCGGCGGGCGAGCACCGCATCTATATAGTCAAAGAAACGCGGCACGTCAGCCAGATAACGCGGTTTGCCGTCGCGGTGGCAGATGCGGGCGAAGATGCCGATCACTTTCAGGTGACGCTGCACGCCCATCAGGTCACTGGCCCGCAGGAAATCTTCGAAATCCGGTTGTACCGGAATATCCAGCGCCGAAGCCTGCTGCCAATAGCTTTCCAGCCAACCGCGCACGCGCTCTTCAGGCCAGCTGAGGAACGCATCCTTGAACAGGCAGGTCACGTCGTAGGTCACCGGTCCGTAGACCGCATCCTGGAAATCCAGCACGCCGGGGTTCGGCTCGCTGAGCATCAGGTTGCGTGGCATGTAATCGCGATGGACCAGGACTTTGGGCTGAGCCAGCGCGCTGTCGATCAACAAATCGCTGACTTGCTGCCAGAGCACTTGCTGCGCGGCGTCGAACTCGATGCCCAATTCGCGTTTTACGTACCACTGCGGGAACAGTTCGAGCTCGCGCCGCAACAATGCCACGTCGTAACTCGGCAGAGGTGCGACCATCGGCAACTGCTGAAAAGCCAACAGCGCCTGCAGGGCATCGTCGAACAAAGCATCGGCATTTTCGCTGTCGATCACGTCCAGATAGGTCTTGTTGCCCAGGTCATTGAGCAAAAGAAATCCGCGTTCGAGGTCTTCGGCATAAATTTTCGGCACATTTATTCCGGATTTCGCCAGTAAAAAAGCGATATCCACGAAGGGTTTGCAGTTTTCCTGGGGCGGTGGCGCGTCCATCACGACGAAACTTCTCCCGGCGCCTTCCCATCGGAAATAACGCCGAAAACTCGCGTCGCTGCTGGCCGCGGTCAACGTGGCCGGGGGTACGGTACCCCAACCCTGATCCGCAAAAAGGATTGCCAATTGCTCATCGAGCCAAACTTTCAGGTGTTGCAAACGTACATCTTGGTCAGGCATTGCAAGGGTCTCCGACGGCGCTAGCCGTCAAGCGGGTCATGCTTTATTATCCAGCATCTTTTTCAGACCATCGAGAGGCGTGCGGCCCACACCGCGGGCAGATGGCACGCAGGAAGCCCGGACTAATAAGATGGCATTGAAATCCCCCGCGTTTCGTAAAAAATTTCCGTTGTTGGTAACCGGCAGTCTGCTGGCCTTGCAACCCCTCGCCACTTCCTTCGTGGTCGCCGCGGAACAGTATGACTGCTCAGTCTCTGCTTCGGGTGCCTGGGACTGTGCGCCAAAGACGCCGGCGGCTGCATTGCCTCCGCGTCCCGTGCATGACGGCAGCGCAGTCGCATCCGACGAGGCTGCGGCCGAGAGCGGTACCAGCGAGGACGCTGGCGCCAAGACCGTACTCGTCACCGAATCCAAAGGCCGTGGCCTGAAGTCGCGTAGCGAAGACTACAGTCACCTCGACTGGGTTCCCCGTGAACAGCTCACCGCAGCGCAATTGGCCGAAACCGGTCCGTATTGCTCTGGTTCCTATATCGAACCGATTCGTCCTGGCATGAATGACAAGACGAATAAAAGCGATGCGCCAACCTTTATCGGCGCCAAAGCCTCACGTTATAAGCAGGAAGAGCAAGTCGCTACCCTGGCCGGTGACGTGGTCATGCGCCAGGGCAGCATGCAGGTCGAAGCCGACGAAGCCAACCTTTACCAGGCCGAGAGCCGCGGTGAACTGAGCGGCAACGTGCGCGTTCGCGACAACGGCGCCCTGATCGTGGGCGACCACGCCGACGTGCAGCTCGACACCGGTGAAGCCAAAATCGACAACGCCGAATACGTGATGCACAAATCGCGTATCCGCGGTAACGCGCTGTACGCCAAACGTGCCGAGAACGCCATCATCCGCCTCAAGGATGGTACGTACACCACGTGCGAACCGAACAGCAACGCCTGGCAGCTCAAGGGCAACAACATCACCCTGAACCCGGCCACCGGCTTCGGTACTGCGACCAACGTGACACTGCGGGTCAAGGACATTCCGGTTCTGTACACGCCGTACATCTATTTCCCGATCGACGACCGTCGCCAGTCCGGCTTCCTGCCGCCGACCATCGGCACCGGCACCGACACCGGCTTCCTGCTGGTCACGCCGTACTACTTCAACCTGGCACCGAACTACGATGCCACGTTGTACCCGCGTTACATGAGCGACCGTGGCCTGTTGATGGAAGGCGAATTCCGCTACCTGACCAAGTCCAGCGAAGGTCAGTTCGGCGCCGCGTACCTCAATGACGAGAACGACGACCGCAAACTGCAGACCGATTACGAAAAAACCCGCTACATGTACAACTGGCAGCACAAGGGTGGTCTCGACTCGCGCGTGTTCACGCAAGTCGACTACACCAAGATCAGCGATCCTTATTACTTCCAGGATCTGCAGACTGACCAGATTGGCGTGAAGAGCGCTGACTATGTGAACCAGCAGGGTTCGGTCACCTACCGCGGCGACAGCTACACCGCTCGCGTGAATGCTCAGGCGTATCAGCTGGCGACCGTTTCCAACATCACGCCGTATGACCGCTTGCCGCAAATCACCTTCAACGGCGCGCTGCCGGAACGTCCGGGCGGATTCAATTTCACCTACGATACCGAGCTCGTGCGGTTCGACCGGGACTTGAAGAACGGCAACTTCACCGATGAAGACGGTAATGTCGAGCCGCGCCTCGACACCAACGTACAAGGCCTGGCCCGTGCCAACGGCGATCGCCTCAACCTTGCACCCGCCGTCAGCTTCCCGATGGAGGCCAGCTATGGCTACCTGACGCCGAAGCTCAAGTACCAGTACACGCAGTATCAACTGGATCTGGACAGCATCGGCAAGAGCCAGATTGCCGCGCAGACTGCAGAACAGGACCGCCTCAACGGCACGTTCGACAGCAACCAGAACCGTGCTGTACCGATCGCCAGCATCGACAGCGGCCTGTATTTCGATCGCAACACCCAATGGTTCGGCAAGAATTACCGCCAGACCCTCGAACCGCGCCTGTTCTATCTTTATGTTCCAGAGAAGGATCAGGAAGACATTCCTGTGTTCGACACCAGCGAATACACCTTCAATTATGCGTCGCTATTCCGGGATAACCGCTTCTCCGGTTCTGACCGTGTCGGCGACGAGAACAAGCTGTCGCTTGGTGTAACCAGCCGCTGGATCGAAGACGATGGTTTTGAGCGTCAACGCATCAGCGTCGGCCAGGCCCTGTACTTCAAGGACCGTAAAGTCCAACTGCCAGGCATCGACTTCAACGATCGCGAAGACGCCAAGTCAGATGTCTCCCCCTATGCGCTGGAATACGAATATCGCTGGAACCGCGATTGGCGCACCACCGCCGACTACAACTGGGACCCGGACAGCCGCAGCCCTCGCTCGGGCAGCGCGATGTTCCATTACCAGCCTGAAGACAACCCGAACAAGGTCGTCAACGCCGGCTATCGCTATCGCAATGACCAGGTTCGTTACGACCAGAACTCCGGTAAATGGCAGGTCGGCGGCGGTGACTATGGCACTCCGGGCCAGCCTGGCTACGTGAAGGACTACTACAAGATCGTCCAGCACGACTTCTCGGTGATCTGGCCGGTCGTGCCGCAATGGAACGTCATCAGCCGCTGGCAGTATGACTACAACCGCAACCGTACCCTGGAAGCCTTTGGTGGCTTCGAGTACGACAACTGCTGCTGGAAACTGCGCCTGATCAACCGTTACTGGGTCGATTATGACGAAACCAGTCAAGACGCTCCGGAAAACGAAAAAGGCGACCATGGCGTCTTCCTCCAAATTGTTCTGAAGGGACTCGGCGGCCTCACAGGCTCCAAAGTAGAGAGCTTCCTCGACAAAGGCATCCAAGGTTATCGTGAACGTGAAGACCAAGCTTTCTGATTGTCTGCGCCCGCTGCTGCTGGGCGCGCTGTTCCTGGGTACCGCGGCCAACGCCGCGGTACAGTCCATCGACAAGGTGGTGGCCATCGTCGACAACGACGTAGTCATGCAGAGCCAACTGGACCAGCGCGTCCATGAAGTTCAGCAAACCATCGCCAAGCGCGGCACTGCCGTGCCACCGGCCAGCGTACTGGAGCAACAGGTGCTTGAGCGCCTGATCGTCGAGAACCTGCAATTGCAGATCGGCGAGCGCTCCGGTATCCGCATTACCGATGAAGAACTGAACCAGGCTGTCGGCACTATTGCCCAGCGCAACAATATGTCGGTCGACCAGTTCCGCGCCGCCCTGACTCGCGACGGTCTGTCCTATGACGACGCGCGTGACCAGATCCGTCGCGAAATGGTCATCAGCCGCGTACGTCAGCGCCGAGTGGCCGAACGTATCCAGGTAACCGAGCAGGAAGTGAAGAACTTCCTGGCGTCCGACCTCGGCAAAATGCAGTTGTCCGAGGAGTTCCGCCTGGCCAACATCCTGATTCCAACGCCGGAAAGCGCCAACTCCGACGCGATTCAGAATGCTGCCAAACAGGCTGACGCGGTTTACCAGCAGCTCAAGCAAGGCGCTGACTTTGGTCAGCTGGCCATCGCCAAATCCGCCAGTGAAACCGCACTGGAAGGCGGCGACATGGGCTGGCGCAAAGCTGCCCAGCTGCCACCGCCCTTCGATCGCCTGCTGAGCTCCATGACGGTTGGCGACGTGACCCAGCCAATGCGCACACCGGGCGGCTTCATTATTTTGAAGATCCTCGACAAGCGTGGCGGCGAAACCCAGATGCGCGATGAAGTGCATGTGCGCCACATTCTGGTCAAACCAAGCCCGATCCGTGACGAAGAAAAAACCAAGGCCTTGGCTCAGTCGCTCTACAGCCGAATCGAAGCGGGTGAAGACTTTGCCGAACTGGCAAAAAGCTATTCGGAAGACCCGGGGTCCGCACTCAACGGCGGTGACCTGAACTGGATCGATCCGAACGCACTGGTCCCGGAGTTCCGCGAAGTGATGGCCAAGACCCCGCAAGGTCAACTGTCCAAGCCTTTCCAGACTCAATATGGCTGGCACGTCCTGGAAGTCCTTGGCCGTCGCGCCACCGACAGCACCACCCAGGCTCGCGAGCAACAAGCCATGACCGTACTGCGTAACCGCAAATACGACGAAGAGCTGCAAACCTGGCTGCGTCAGATCCGTGACGAAGCGTACGTAGAAATCAAACTCCCTGGCGCCGACCAGGCAGCGCAGTGAAACCCAAACGTTTCGCGCTGACACCCGGCGAACCGGCCGGCATAGGTCCTGACCTGTGCCTGCTGCTCGCCTCGCAAGCCCAGCCACACCCCTTGATTGCCATTACCAGCCGCGACCTGCTCCTCGAGCGGGCCGCGTTGCTCGGTGTGGCCGTCAACTTGCTGCCGGTTACGCCGGATAACTGGCCGGATCTGCCCGCGCCAGCCAACAGCCTGTATGTCTGGGATACACCGTTGAACGCCAAGGTCGTCGCCGGGCAACTGGACAAGGCCAACGCCGCTTTCGTTCTCCAAACCCTGACCCGCGCCGGCCAAGGCTGCCTGGATGGACATTTTGCCGGCATGATCACCGCCCCGGTGCATAAGGGTGTGATCAACGAATCCGGCATCGCTTTCTCCGGGCACACCGAATTCCTCGCTGACCTGACCCATACCGCGCAAGTGGTCATGATGCTCGCCACCCGCGGCTTGCGCGTGGCCTTGGTCACCACCCACCTGCCACTTCGCGAGATCGCCGATGCGATCACCCCGGAGCGTCTGGAACGGGTCACACGAATCCTGCATGCCGATCTGCAAGAAAAGTTCGGCATCGCCCGGCCGCGTATCCTGGTGTGCGGGCTCAACCCCCACGCCGGCGAAGGTGGACACCTGGGCCATGAAGAAATCGACATCATCGAACCCACATTAGAGCGCCTGCGCGGCGAAGGCATGGACCTGCGTGGTCCGCTGCCCGCCGACACTCTGTTTACCCCCAAATATCTGGAGCACTGCGACGCAGTGCTGGCGATGTACCACGACCAGGGCCTGCCTGTGCTGAAATACAAAGGCTTCGGCGCAGCCGTCAATGTGACGCTCGGCCTGCCGATCATCCGCACCTCGGTCGACCACGGCACCGCCCTGGACCTGGCCGGCAGCGGCAAGATCGACACCGGCAGCCTGCAAGTCGCCCTGGAAACCGCCTACCAGATGGCCGAGACCCGTTTATGAACGAGCAATACCAACACAAGGCGCGCAAGCGTTTTGGCCAGAACTTTCTGCATGATGCCGGCGTCATCGACCGCATCCTGCGCTCCATCCATGCCAAAGCCGAGGACCGTCTGCTGGAAATCGGTCCGGGCCAGGGCGCACTCACCCAGGGCCTGCTCGGCAGCGGCGCTCAACTCGATGTGGTTGAACTGGACAAGGACCTGATCCCGATCCTCAACCAGCAATTTGCCGGCAAGAGCAATTTCAACCTGCACCAGGGCGATGCACTGAAGTTCGACTTCAACAGCCTGAATGCGGCGCCAGGCAGTCTGCGAGTGGTCGGCAATCTGCCGTACAACATCTCCACGCCGCTGATCTTCCACCTGCTGCATAACGCTCACCTGATTCGTGACATGCACTTCATGCTGCAAAAGGAAGTGGTCGAGCGACTCGCGGCAGGTCCTGGCGGTGGTGATTGGGGTCGCTTGTCGATCATGGTTCAGTATCACTGTCGGGTAGAGCATCTGTTCAACGTCGGCCCGGGGGCGTTCAACCCGCCACCGAAAGTCGATTCAGCCATCGTGCGTCTGGTGCCCCACGCCGTGTTGCCGCACCCTGCCAAAGATCACAAGCTGCTGGAACGCGTTGTACGCGAAGCCTTCAACCAGCGCCGCAAGACCCTGCGCAATACCCTCAAGCTGCTGCTGAGCAACGCCGAAATCGAGGCCGCCGGCGTTGATGGCAGCCTGCGCCCTGAGCAACTCGACCTGGCCGCCTTCGTGCGCCTGGCTGACAAACTCAGCGAACAATCCCAGCACAAGCCAGCGGACGTCTGACAGAGCCCAAGCGTGATCGGGTAGGACACCAGCGCCCATGTCTGGTTTACTACCCGGTACTTGGCCTAGACTGAACCTCATCAGCTATGCCCCGCGTCCCGCTTCGTTTTTAAGGCCTCTTGCATGTCCGATCCTCGTTATCAGGTCGACGTCAGCGTCGTCACCCGCTATCTGGCAGAACAATCGCAACCCGAACACGACCGCTTTGCCTTCGCCTACACCATCACCGTAAAAAACAATGGCCTGATACCGGCGAAATTGTTGTCACGGCACTGGGTGATCACCGATGGTGACGGGCACGTGGAAGAGGTTCGTGGCGCCGGCGTGGTCGGCCAACAGCCATTGATCGACGTCGGCAAAAGCCATACTTACAGCAGTGGCACGGTCATGACCACCAGGGTCGGGACCATGCAGGGCACGTATCAGATGATTGCCGACGACGGTAAACACTTCGATGCGGTCATCGCACCGTTCCGCCTGGCGGTGCCGGGGTCGTTGCACTGATGGCAACGTATGCCGTCGGCGATCTGCAAGGCTGCCTTGGAGCCCTGCAGTGCCTGCTCAAACAAGTTTCATTCGATCCGGCCAGGGATCGTCTCTGGCTGGTCGGTGATCTGGTCAATCGTGGTCCGCAATCGCTCGAAACCTTGCGCTTCCTCTATAGCATCCGTGAATCGCTGGTGTGCGTGCTCGGCAACCATGACCTGCATCTGCTGGCCGCCGGGCAGAACATCGAACGCCTGAAAAAAGGCGACACCCTGCTCGAAATCATCGAGGCCCCGGACTGCGCCGAATTGCTGGACTGGTTGCGCCAGCAAAAGCTCATGCATTACGACGAACAACGAAACCTGGCACTGGTGCATGCCGGCATCCCACCGCAGTGGTCGCTGCGTAAAGCCCTGAAGTGCGCCGCCGAAGTCGAAACCGCGCTGCGTGACGACAACCTGTTCCCGCCATACCTTGACGGCATGTACGGCAACGATCCGGCGAAATGGGACAACGACCTCAAAGGCGTGACGCGCCTGCGAGTGATCACCAACTATTTCACGCGGATGCGCTTCTGTACGGCCGAAGGCAAACTCGATCTCAAGAGCAAGGAAGGCCTGGGTACCGCACCGGCAGGCTACAAGCCCTGGTTCCAGCACAAGGAACGCAAGACCAGGGAGCTGAAAATCATCTTCGGTCACTGGGCCGCCCTGGAAGGCAATGTCGACGCCCCGGGTATTTTCGCCCTCGACACAGGCTGCGTCTGGGGCGGCGCCCTGACACTGATGAATGTCGACAGCCTTGAACGCCTCTCCTGCAAATGCGGAGAGCATGGCCACCCCGCCACGCCACCAGTCGCCCCATCCATTTGCGAACCATCGTCAGTCAGCGTCCCGCGTTAGACTGCGCTTACAGCCGAGCCACAGGAACCCGCCATGAGCGAATTCAAACGTATTCCCCCGCAACAGGCCCAGACCCTGCGCGAACAGGGCGCCGTCGTAGTCGACATCCGCGACCCGGCCACCTATGCCGCCTTGCACATCAGTGGCTCCAAACACCTGGATAACCATTCGATCTCGGACTTCATCCGCGCTGCCGACCTCGACGCGCCGACCGTGGTGGTCTGCTATCACGGCAATTCCAGCCAAAGCGCAGCCGCCTACCTGATCAGTCAGGGCTTCTCTGACGTTTACAGCATGGATGGCGGTTTTGAGCTGTGGCGTACGACTTATCCTTCGGAAACGGCGCAAGGCTCCTCCGAATAATTTTTTTGTAACACGCAAGCCCGCGGCTGCCGTGGGCTAGCGCGGTGGCAGACGAACGGTCTGCCACAACTAATTACGTATCTCGCCTTTACCTCCCGAATTCCCAACTATCCTTAAGCGCAGGCCATCCAAAACAGGGGAGAGCCGGTACACCGGCGCGCGGATCATCGGGAGTAGCTTTCGCAGTCGTCAGCTGTGAAAGAGTTCTGGGGGGTAAACAGCGACCGCCTGTTCGGTTGCTGCCAGCATCGACTGAGTGATCCGGCGTCGGCTCCACGTATCGAGCGAGGTGACGTCATGAGTATCTTTAGCCACTTCCAACAACGTTTCGAGTCCACACGCCAGGAAGAACTCTCGCTGCAAGAGTATCTCGAACTGTGCAAGAAGGACCGTAGCGCCTACGTTTCCGCTGCCGAGCGTCTGCTCCTGGCCATCGGTGAACCGGAGCTGCTCGACACCTCGACCAACTCGAGACTGTCGCGAATCTTCTCCAACAAGGTGATCCGCCGCTATCCGGCCTTTGAAGACTTCCACGGGATGGAAGAATGCATCGACCAGATCGTGTCGTATTTCCGCCATGCCGCCCAAGGCCTGGAAGAGAAGAAACAAATCCTCTACCTGCTCGGTCCCGTTGGTGGCGGTAAATCGTCCCTGGCCGAGAAGCTCAAGCAACTCATGGAAAAAGTGCCCTTCTACGCCATCAAGGGCTCACCGGTTTTCGAATCGCCGCTGGGGCTGTTCAACTCCACTGAAGATGGGGCAATCCTCGAAGAGGACTTCGGTATTCCACGGCGCTACCTCAACACCATCATGTCGCCATGGGCGACAAAACGCCTGGCAGAGTTTGGCGGCGACATAAGCCAGTTCCGCGTGGTGAAACTCTATCCATCGATCCTTAACCAGATCGCCGTCGCCAAAACCGAACCGGGCGACGAAAACAACCAGGACATCTCCGCACTGGTGGGCAAGGTTGATATTCGCAAACTGGAAGAATTCCCTCAGAACGATGCCGACGCCTACAGCTACTCGGGTGCGCTGTGCCGGGCCAACCAGGGCCTGATGGAATTCGTCGAAATGTTCAAGGCGCCGATCAAGGTGCTGCACCCATTGCTGACCGCCACTCAGGAAGGCAACTACAACAGTACCGAAGGTCTTGGCGCGATTCCGTTTACCGGGATCCTGCTCGCTCACTCCAACGAATCGGAATGGCACACCTTCCGCAACAACAAGAACAACGAAGCCTTCATCGACCGGATCTACATCGTCAAAGTGCCGTACTGCCTGCGGGTCAGCGACGAAGTGAAGATCTACGACAAATTGCTGTTCAACAGCTCGCTGGCCAAAGCCCATTGCGCCCCCGACACCTTGAAGATGCTGGCCCAGTTCACGGTACTTTCGCGCCTGAAGGAGCCGGAAAACTCCAACATCTATTCCAAAATGCGCGTGTATGACGGGGAAAACCTCAAGGATACCGATCCGAAGGCCAAATCGATCCAGGAATACCGCGACAACGCGGGTGTCGATGAAGGCATGAACGGCCTGTCGACCCGTTTCGCGTTCAAGATCCTGTCGAAGGTATTCAACTTCGACCCGCACGAAATCGCCGCCAACCCGGTGCATCTGCTTTACGTGCTGGAACAACAGATCGAGCAGGAACAGTTCCAGGCCGAGACCCGCGAACGCTATCTGCGCTTCCTCAAGGAATATCTGGCGCCGCGTTATATCGAATTCATCGGCAAGGAGATCCAGACCGCTTACCTGGAATCCTACAGCGAGTACGGCCAGAACATCTTCGACCGCTACGTGCTGTACGCCGACTTCTGGATTCAGGACCAGGAATACCGCGATCCGGAAACCGGCGAAATCCTCAACCGCGTGGCTTTGAACGAGGAGCTGGAAAAAATCGAAAAACCGGCCGGTATCAGCAATCCGAAGGACTTCCGCAACGAAATCGTCAACTTTGTACTGCGTGCCCGGGCCAACAACAACGGTAAAAACCCGACCTGGCTCAGCTACGAAAAACTGCGGGTGGTCATCGAGAAGAAAATGTTCTCCAACACCGAGGACTTGCTGCCGGTCATCAGCTTCAACGCCAAGGCCAGCAAAGAGGATCAGCAGAAACACAACGACTTCGTCACACGAATGGTCGAGCGGGGTTACACCGACAAACAGGTACGACTGCTGTCCGAGTGGTATCTGCGGGTGAGAAAATCGCAGTAAGGCAGCTGCAAGCGGCAAGCTACCAGCCTCAAGCACACCGTAGGGGCGCTTGAGGCTGTTGGTGGCTCTGTTTGCTTTGAAAGCTTCGTGCTTGTAGCTTGAAGCTTGTGACTTGTAGCTGCCCGGAGGGCTCCCTATGAGCTATGTGATCGACCGACGTCTCAATGGCAAAAACAAGAGCACGGTGAACCGCCAGCGGTTCCTGCGGCGTTACCGTGATCACATCAAAAAGGCTGTCGAAGAGGCGGTCAGCCGGCGCTCCATTACCGACATGGAGCACGGCGAACAAATCAGTATTCCCGGCCGCGACATCGACGAGCCGGTGCTTCACCATGGTCGCGGTGGCAAGCAGACTGTCGTGCACCCGGGCAACAAGGAATTCACCAGCGGTGAGCACATTGCCCGCCCGCCGGGAGGTGGCGGGGGCAGAGGACCTGGCAAGGCCGGCAACTCCGGCGAAGGGATGGATGAATTCGTCTTCCAGATTACCCAGGAAGAATTCCTCGAATTCATGTTCGAGGACCTGGAACTGCCGAACCTGGTCAAGCGCAACCTGACCGGTACCGACACCTTCAAGACCGTTCGTGCGGGGATCAGTAACGAAGGCAACCCCTCACGGATCAACATCATTCGTACCCTGCGCTCGGCGCATGCCCGGCGGATCGCCCTGTCCGGCAGCAGCCGCGCAAAACTGCGGGAAGCCAAGGAAGAACTCCTGCGATTGAAGCAGGAAGAACCAGACAACTTCGGCGATATTCAGGAACTCGAAGCGGAAATCGAAAAACTCAGCGCGCGCATTCATCGCGTGCCGTTCCTCGACACCTTTGACCTCAAATACAACCTGCTCATCAAACAACCCAATCCCAGTTCCAAGGCTGTGATGTTCTGCCTGATGGACGTTTCCGGCTCGATGACCCAGGCGACCAAAGACATCGCCAAGCGCTTCTTTATCCTGCTGTACCTGTTTCTCAAGCGTAACTACGACAAGATCGACGTCGTGTTCATCCGCCACCACACCAGTGCCCGCGAAGTGGATGAGGAAGAGTTCTTCTACTCCCGCGAAACCGGCGGCACCATCGTCTCCAGCGCCTTGAAACTGATGCAGGAGATCATGGCCGAGCGTTATCCGAGCAACGAATGGAACATCTACGCCGCCCAGGCTTCCGACGGTGACAACTGGAACGACGACTCGCCAATCTGCCGCGACATTCTGATCAACCAGATCATGCCGTTCGTGCAGTACTACACTTACGTTGAGATAACCCCACGCGAACACCAGGCCCTGTGGTTCGAATACGAGCGCATCGCCGAAGCCTTTTCCGACACTTTTGCCCAGCAACAACTGGTCTCGGCCGGGGATATCTATCCGGTCTTTCGTGAACTCTTCCAGCGCAGGTTAGTGACATGACCGCCAAAGAGCAGAAGCGCCAACCCATTTCCACCGGCTCTGAATGGACGTTCGAGCTGATCCAGGCCTACGACCGCGAAATCAGCCGTATTGCGGCGGGCTACGCCCTCGACACCTATCCTAACCAGATCGAAGTGATCACCGCCGAACAGATGATGGACGCCTACGCCTCCGTCGGCATGCCGCTGGGTTATCACCATTGGTCCTATGGCAAACATTTCCTGAGCACCGAAAAATCCTATACACGTGGCCAGATGGGGCTGGCCTACGAAATCGTGATCAACTCCGACCCGTGCATCGCCTACCTGATGGAAGAAAACACCATCTGCATGCAGGCGCTGGTTGTGGCGCATGCCTGTTATGGGCACAACAGTTTTTTCAAAGGCAATTACCTGTTCCGCACGTGGACCGACGCGAGCTCGATTATCGATTACCTGGTGTTCGCCAAGCAGTACATCATGCAGTGCGAAGAACGTCATGGTATCGACGCGGTGGAAGACCTCCTCGATTCCTGCCACGCCCTGATGAACTACGGTGTCGACCGCTACAAGCGGCCTTATCCGATTTCCGCCGAAGAAGAACGCCGTCGGCAAAAGGACCGCGAAGAGCATATGCAGAAACAGATCAATGATCTGTGGCGAACCATTCCCAAAGGCGCGGACAAATACAGCGACAAGGACAACGCACGTTTCCCCGCCGAGCCGCAGGAAAACATTCTGTACTTCATCGAAAAACATGCGCCGCTGCTGGAGCCATGGCAGCGGGAAATTGTGCGCATCGTGCGCAAGATTGCCCAGTATTTTTATCCACAGCGCCAAACCCAGGTCATGAACGAGGGCTGGGCCACGTTCTGGCACTACACCCTGATGAACGACCTGTACGACGAAGGCCTGGTGACCGACGGTTTCATGATGGAGTTCCTCACATCCCACACCAGCGTGGTTTTCCAGCCTGGCTTCGATAGCCCCTACTACAGCGGCATCAACCCCTACGCACTGGGCTTTGCCATGTACCGTGACATCCGTCGCATGTGTGAGGAGCCCACTGAGGAGGACTACCGCTGGTTCCCCGACATTGCAGGCACCGACTGGCTGGCCGCCATCAAGTTCGCCATGAGCAGTTTCAAGGACGAGAGTTTCATTCTGCAGTATCTGTCACCCAAGGTGATTCGCGACTTGAAGCTGTTCAGCATTCTCGATGATGACCAGAAGGACGACCTGCTGGTTCCGGCGATTCACGACGAGGGCGGCTATCGCACCATTCGTGAAACCCTCGCCGCCCAGTACAACCTGGGGAATCGCGAGCCCAACGTGCAGATCTACAGCATCGACCGCCGCGGCGACCGCTCGCTGACCCTGCGCCACCAGCAACACGACCGCAAACCGTTGGGAGAGTCCACCGAGGAAGTGCTCAAGCACCTGCACCGGCTCTGGGGCTTCGACATTCACCTGGAAACCCTGCAAGGGGATCAGGTGATGAAAACTCACCATGTTCCCCCCAAAGGTGAACACAGTGAAGGCGATTACGGGCGGCTGGACCTGGCTGTCATTCACCTTTGATTCTGTTTGTGCCTCCGAAAGCCCGACGCAACGGTTATCCTGTCGAGCTAACGGAGGTTTTTTATGCGGATCTATAAAGTCGGCGGCGCGGTGCGCGATCGCCTGCTGGGCATTCCTGTCACTGACATCGACCGTGTGGTGGTCGGCGCCACTACCGAAGAGATGCTCGCCAAGGGCTTTCGCCCCGTCGGTGCGGATTTCCCGGTGTTCCTACATCCAAAAACCGGTGAGGAATACGCCCTCGCCCGCACTGAACGCAAAAGTGGCCGCGGTTACGGCGGGTTCACGTTCCACGCCAGCCCTGAAGTAACCCTTGAAGAAGATTTGATCCGCCGCGACCTGACGATCAATGCCATCGCCGAGGACGACCAGCAAAACCTGACCGACCCCTACCACGGTCAGCGTGACCTCGAAGCGCGCATTCTTCGCCATGTATCTCCCGCATTCGCCGAAGATCCGCTCAGGGTTCTGCGCGTTGCCCGCTTTGCTGCGCGTTATGCCGGGCTCGGATTCACCGTTGCCGCCGAGACACTGGAGCTCATGCGCCAGCTCAGCGAGTCAGGTGAACTGCAAGCACTGACGGCGGAGCGCAGCTGGAAAGAAATTTCCCGCGCGCTGATGGAAGATCGACCTCAGGTATTTATCGAAGTGTTGCGAGCCTGCGGCGCGCTCAAGGTGCTGATGCCGGAAATAGACGCCCTGTTCGGCGTACCGCAACCCGAGGCCCACCACCCGGAAATCGATACCGGTGTGCACACTCTGAGCGTGCTGGAACAGGCGGCGCAGCACCAACAACCACTCACCGTACGCTGGGCCTGCCTGCTGCATGACTTGGGCAAAGGCCTGACGCCGGAAGAACAATGGCCACGACACATTGCCCATGAGTTCAAGGGATTGAAGCTGATCAAAGCGGTCAATGAACGTTTCAAGGCACCGAGGGATTGTCAGGAACTGGCGCTGCTGGTGGGCGAGTATCACACCCACGGTCATCGCGCCCTTGAGCTGAAGCCATCGACATTGCTGGAGTTGCTCCAAAGCTTCGACGTTTACCGTCGGCCACAGCGGTTCGAGGAATTCATCGCGGCGTGCGAGATGGACGCCCGAGGGCGCAAAGGCTTGGAGCAGAGAAGTTATCCACAGACGGATTATCTGCGCGGTGCCGCGCAAGCGGCTCGTAGCGTTGCAGTTCAGCCATTGCTGGAGAAGGGATTCAAGGGGCCGGAATTGGGTGAGGCGATCAAGCGCGAGCGGTTGAAGGCACTGAAGGCCTACAAAGAGGCGACGTCCGCCTGAACAGCTTCGCGGGCAAGCCTCGCTCCTTCAGAGGCAGCGCAGATCCTGTAGGAATAAAGCTTGCCCGCGATGACGCCAACAGGATCACAGCAAATCTGCGGGCGTCAGTTGCTCACCACGCCACTCAAACGCAACCGGCGCCAACACCTGATCAATCTGAGCTTCACTCCACAAGATCGCAAAGCTTTTGCCTACGCCCGGATGCACGCGATCCGGCGCAATCAACGACAACGGCCACAGCACAAAGGCATTTTTCAGGATTTCTGCCCGCGGCAAGACCAAGCCATCGAAATTACCCACCAGATCACCGAACAACAAAACATCGATATCCAGCGGCAAACCTCGGCGTTCAGGTGCATAACGACCATTATCCGCCTCAATAAACTTCAAGCGGCGATCCAGTTCCATCAGGGGAAGGTCGGTATACGCCGAGACCACGAAATTGAAGAATGGCCCGCTCTTGATGCCGACGGGCTGGCTTTCGAAAACCGGCGAGCAATGGATATCCACCAGAAAACCCGCCAAAGCTTCCAGGCCGGCCTGCAAATGGGCTTCGCGCTCGGTGTTGCTACCGAGCCCGAGATACACCTGGGTTAGCGACATCCGCGCTCGATCTCCACACCCACGCCACCGGTAGCGGCAGGAACGGCACCTGGCTTGGTCAACTTGAGACGCATCCAGGTAATCTTGAATTCGCTCATGAGCACTTCAACCAAACGTTCGGCGAATGTTTCAACCAGCTGGAACTGTGCCTGCTCGGCAAAGGCCTGGATGCGCGACGAAACGCTCGCGTAATCGAGCGCCAGGGTCAGGTCATCGCCGGCCGCGGCAGGGCGATTGTCCCAGGCAAAGCTCAAATCCAGACGCAAGCATTGCCGGATGCCTCGCTCCCAGTCGTAGGCACCAATCACGGTATCGACTTCCAGGCCCTCGATAAACACTCTGTCCAAGCACTTTTCTCCGCTACACGACAAGGGCGCAATGCGCCGTTAGAATCAGGGCGTCCTCGCCCGGAATAGTTAGCATGTTTTGGTTACTGGCGATCCTCGCCTACCTGCTCGGCTCTCTGTCCTTCGCCATTTTGCTCAGCCGACTGACCGGTAACCCCGATCCGCGAATGAGTGGCTCCGGCAATGCCGGTGCTACCAACATGTTGCGCCTGGCGGGCAAAAAACTCGCCATCCTGACCTTGCTCGGCGATCTCTTCAAAGGCCTGCTGCCCGTACTGATCGCCGCTGCTGCGGGCCTTTCCCTGCAGGATCAGGCCTGGATCGGCGTCTGCGCCGTCATCGGTCACCTGTTCCCGCTGTACTTCCGCTTTCGCGGTGGCAAGGGCGTCGCCACCGCTGCCGGAATGTTGCTGGGCTTGTATCCACCGGCCGCGTTGCTGGCGGTCTGCGCCTGGCTGCTGACGTTCTACCTGACCCGAACCAGCTCGCTGGCCGCCCTGATCGCTACACCACTGACCCTGCCGCTACTGGCCTGGCAGGAACCGGCAGCACTGCTGCCCATGAGCGCCCTCACGGGCCTGATCGTCTGGCGCCATCGCGGCAATCTACGCGACCTGTTTGCAGGGCGCGAACGGCATTTTTAGAGGCCGGACTCAAGCGCCGCTCATCACAGTGCCGACAACTGCTCCATCGGCCAGCGCGCCTGCACGCTGATCGCCAGGCTTTCCTGCTGGCCTGCCTGCAAGCGCTGGCAACCGGCAAACGCGATCATTGCGCCATTGTCGGTGCAGAACTCCGGACGGGCATAAAAAACATCGCCCTTCATGTCCCCGAGCATTTTTTCCAAAGAAGAGCGTAGTGCCTTGTTGGCACTGACGCCCCCTGCGATCACTAGGCGCTTCATGCCTGCCGCTTTCAACGCACGCTTGCACTTGATGGTCAAAGTCTCCACCACGGCCTGCTGGAACGCCAGCGCGATGTCGCAACGGGCTTGCTCGCCGTCGTCCCCGGCGCTCACGCACTGTTGCCAGGTATTCAATGCAAAGGTTTTCAAACCGCTGAAGCTAAAGTCGAGGCCCGGACGGTCGCACATCGGACGCGGGAAAACGAAACGTCCTGCAACGCCCTGCTCTGCCAAACGAGCAATCTCCGGCCCGCCTGGATAATTCAGGCCCATCATCTTCGCTGTTTTGTCGAAGGCTTCACCTGCAGCATCGTCCAGCGTCTCGCCCAACAGAGAGTACTGACCGATTCCGTCTACCTGCACCAGCTGTGTATGCCCACCGGACACCAACAAAGCGACGAACGGAAATTGCGGCGGTTGCGGCTCCAGCATCGGTGCCAGCAAGTGGCCTTCCATGTGGTGCACGCCGAGGGCCGGAATACCCCAGGCAAAGGCCAGCGCCTGGGCGCAGGAAGCACCTACCAGCAACGCGCCCACCAAGCCAGGACCCGCGGTATAAGCGATTGCGTCGATCTCGGTCGGCACGCAGTCGGCTTCTGCCAACACCTGACGGATCAAGGGCAGCATGCGTTTGACGTGATCGCGCGAGGCCAGCTCCGGCACCACGCCACCATAGGCGCGGTGCAGGTCGATCTGACTGAACAGCGCGTCGGCCAGCAGGCCGCGCTCGCTGTCATACAATGCGACACCGGTTTCGTCGCAAGAGGTTTCTAATCCCAGTACTAGCATGGGTTTGCGCCTTGTTTAGGCTGAATTCGAAGGCGCGCATAATAGTCGCCGCGTGATGCCCCGACCAGCGGTTTTCGATCAGAGGCTTTGCATTCCGAGCGATGAGGGGTTAACATCCGCAACCCTTAAAAACCGACGTCTTCAAGTGCTCTTTTGCCGCGAGGATGTTGACCCCGGTAATGAATGAAGGTAGCTCTGGATGCCAGCCGTCAAAGTAAAAGAGAACGAACCCTTCGACGTAGCTCTGCGTCGTTTCAAGCGCTCCTGCGAAAAAGCCGGTGTACTGGCTGAAGTTCGTAGCCGCGAATTTTACGAGAAGCCAACTTCTGAGCGTAAGCGCAAGGCAGCAGCCGCTGTTAAGCGTCACGCCAAGAAAGTTCAGCGCGAACAGCGCCGCGCCGTTCGTCTGTACTAATACACAGACGATCGTAGCAAGCTTCTGCCAAGCCCGGCCCTCAGCCGGGCTAATGGCATTTGCGTAAAACGCTTGATGCTTCACCGTCGAAGCCGCAGATGCGACCAAGACAAATCTGCTTCATCACGTCAGACCTGGCTCTTTTGCCAGCGGTGCACGTCTTTTCTGACGAGCCTTTCAAGGCTACTGACGAGCACACCCACTGATTCCTCTCACGACGATCAGCCCAAGGCATCACCCGCATGCCAAATGATGAGCTATCCGAGACCTGTTACGGGTCGCAGCCGGATTCAGCGCAACACTTTCAGATAGTCGAATACTGATGAGTATTAACGTCAGTGGATTTTCGGCAGATACACTTCCCGATAGCGATTACGCAGACGACACTGGTCGAGCCGCATACCCTGCGCGCCTCACACAATGACCCGCGTTTGGCCGCCCTTCGTTTCGGGCACCCTTGAGCGCAGATGACGAGAACGCCATGGCCGGGCTGATTCCCCAGAGCTTCATTGACGACCTTCTGAACCGCACCGACATCGTCGATGTGGTCAGCTCGCGCCTGCAACTGAAAAAAGCCGGCAAGAACCACACGGCCTGCTGCCCGTTCCACAAAGAAAAAACGCCTTCGTTCAGCGTCAGCCCTGACAAGCAGTTCTATTACTGCTTCGGTTGCGGCGCTGGCGGCAATGCCCTTGGTTTCATCATGGACCACGACAACCTGGATTTCGTCCAGGCTGTCGAAGAACTGGCCAAAGCCGCGGGCATGGAAATCCCTCGCGAAGAAAGCGGCCGCCCGCACAAGCCTCGGCAGCCGACCGATTCGCCGCTGTATGCGCTGCTCAGCGCCGCCGCCGATTTTTATCGTCAGGCCCTCAAAAGCCATCCTGCGCGCAAAGCTGCCGTGGACTATTTGAAAGGCCGCGGCCTGACCGGCGAAATTGCCCGCGATTTCGGTCTCGGCTTCGCTCCGCCGGGCTGGGACAATCTGTTCAAACACTTGAGCAGCGACACCCTGCAGCAAAAAGCCATGATCGATGCAGGCCTGCTGATCGAAAATGCCGAAACCGGCAAGCGCTACGATCGTTTCCGCGACCGGGTAATGTTCCCGATCCGCGACAGCCGCGGGCGCATCATTGCCTTTGGTGGCCGGGTCCTGGGCGATGACAAGCCGAAATACCTGAACTCCCCGGAAACACCGGTATTCCATAAAGGCCAGGAACTTTACGGCCTGTATGAGGCGCGCAAAAACAATCGCAACCTCGACGAAATCATTGTTGTCGAGGGGTACATGGACGTTATTGCCCTGGCCCAGCAAGGCCTGCGCAATGCCGTCGCAACGCTGGGTACCGCCACCAGCGAAGAACACTTGAAGCGACTGTTTCGTGTGGTGCCCAACGTACTGTTTTGCTTCGATGGTGACCAGGCTGGTCGCAATGCCGCCTGGCGCGCGCTGGAAGCCACCTTGCCAAGCCTTCAGGATGGCCGCCGCGCCCGCTTCCTGTTCCTGCCCGAAGGGGAAGATCCGGACACGCTGATCCGCTCCGAAGGCACCGATGCCTTCCGCGCGCGAATCAATCAGCACGCGCAGCCGCTGGCCGACTACTTCTTCCAGCAACTGACCGAAGAATCAGACCCGCGCTCGCTGGAAGGCAAGGCCCACATGGCCACCCTCGCGGCACCGCTGATCGACAAAGTGCCTGGCGCCAACCTGCGCATCCTGATGCGTCAGCGCCTCAGCGAAATCACCGGCCTGAGCGGCGAAGCGGTGAGCCAGCTGGCGCAAAGCGCCCCACCGGAAGCGCCGCCGGCCTACGACCCCGGCTTCGATTACGACGCGATGCCCGATTTCAGCGACTATCATCAGCCGCAATCGCAAGAAATGTATGTGCCGCAACAGGAATGGACGCCGAAGAAACCCGGTGCGGGCGGCAAGAAATGGGACAAAAAACCGTGGGACAAGAATGGCAAACGCGGCGGGGATCGCGACCAACCTCCACGTAAACCGATTGCTGTCGAAGCCCCTACGCTGATTGCGCTGCGCACGCTGATTCATCATCCGCAGTTGGCTGGCAAGGTCGAAACCGCCAACCATTTCGCCAATGAGCGCAACACCTATGCACAATTGCTGGTAGCCCTCATCGAGGCAGTGCAGAAAAATCCTAAGCTAAACTCAATTCAGCTGATGGCCCGATGGCACGGCACGGAACAGGGCCGCTTGCTCAAGGCCCTGGCAGAAAAGGAATGGCTGATTCAAGGCGACAACCTTGAACAACAGTTTTTAGACACCATTACTAGGTTATCAGCGGGTCAGCACACCGATAGCCTGGAAGAACTCATCAGGAAAGCGAAGCAGCCAGGATTGACTGCCGAGGAAGCAAATCAGATCGCAAATCAGATGCGCGACCTATTAAAACGCAATATGGCAGTACCAAACCCGACCTCAACTGGCGCGTGAGGTCATAGCTCAGGTATAATCCTCGGCTTGTTTTTTGCCCGCCAAGACCTTCAGTGGATAGGGTGTTATGTCCGGAAAAGCGCAACAGCAGTCTCGTATCAAAGAGTTGATCACCCTTGGTCGTGAGCAGGGCTACCTGACTTACGCGGAGGTCAACGACCACCTGCCGGAGGATATTTCAGATCCGGAACAGGTGGAAGACATCATCCGCATGATCAATGACATGGGGATCAACGTATTCGAGGTTGCGCCAGATAAGGATTCCCTTATGCTGGCCGACGCCGATACCGACGAAGCCGCGGCCGAAGAGGCAGCTGCTGCGTTGGCAGCGGTCGAGACCGACATTGGTCGCACTACCGACCCGGTGCGCATGTACATGCGCGAAATGGGTACGGTAGAGCTCCTCACGCGTGAAGGCGAAATTGAAATCGCCAAGCGTATTGAAGAGGGCATCCGTGAAGTGATGAGCGCAATCGCGCACTTCCCTGGCACGGTTGACCATATCCTCTCCGAGTACACCCGCGTCACCTCCGAAGGTGGTCGCCTGTCCGACGTCCTGAGCGGTTACATCGACCCGGACGACGGCATTGCGCCGCCTGCCGCCGAAGTGCCACCGCCGATCGATCCGAAAGCCGTGAAAGCGGACGACGATACCGACGACGATGACGCCGAAGCTTCGGATGACGAAGAAGAAGCCGAAAGCGGTCCGGATCCGGTCATCGCTGCACAGCGCTTTGGCGCTGTCGCCGATCAGATGGAAATCACCCGCAAGGCGCTGAAAAAGCATGGTCGCAACAACAAGGCAGCGATTGCCGAGCTGTTGGCCCTGGCCGAGCTGTTCATGCCGATCAAACTGGTGCCGAAGCAATTCGAAGGCCTGGTCGAGCGTGTTCGCAGTGCCCTGGATCGTCTGCGTCAGCAAGAGCGTGCAATCATGCAGCTCTGCGTTCGTGATGCGCGCATGCCCCGTGCCGATTTCCTGCGCCAGTTCCCGGGCAACGAAGTCGACGAAAGCTGGACCGATGCACTGGCCAAAGGCAAAAGCAAATACGCTGAAGCCATCGGCCGCCTGCAACCGGACATCGTTCGTTGCCAGCAGAAACTGACTGCGCTGGAGACCGAAACCGGTCTGACCATCGCAGAGATCAAGGACATCAACCGTCGCATGTCGATCGGCGAGGCCAAGGCCCGTCGCGCGAAGAAAGAGATGGTTGAAGCGAACTTGCGTCTGGTGATCTCGATCGCCAAGAAGTACACCAACCGTGGCCTGCAATTCCTCGACCTGATCCAGGAAGGCAACATTGGCTTGATGAAAGCGGTAGACAAGTTCGAATACCGCCGCGGCTACAAATTCTCGACTTATGCCACCTGGTGGATCCGTCAGGCGATCACTCGCTCGATCGCCGACCAGGCCCGCACCATCCGTATTCCGGTGCACATGATCGAGACGATCAACAAGCTCAACCGTATTTCCCGGCAGATGTTGCAGGAAATGGGTCGCGAACCGACCCCGGAAGAGCTGGGCGAACGCATGGAAATGCCTGAGGACAAGATCCGCAAGGTATTGAAGATCGCTAAAGAGCCGATCTCCATGGAAACCCCGATCGGTGATGACGAAGACTCCCATCTGGGTGACTTCATCGAAGACTCGACCATGCAGTCGCCAATCGATGTGGCTACCGTTGAGAGCCTTAAAGAAGCGACTCGCGAAGTGCTGTCCGGCCTCACTGCCCGTGAAGCCAAGGTACTGCGCATGCGCTTCGGTATCGACATGAATACCGACCACACCCTCGAGGAGGTTGGTAAGCAGTTCGACGTGACCCGTGAACGGATTCGTCAGATCGAAGCCAAGGCGCTGCGCAAGCTGCGCCACCCGACGAGAAGCGAGCATCTGCGCTCCTTCCTCGACGAGTGATCAAAAAACCCCCGGCCCAGGCCGGGGGTTTTGTTTTATGCAGATAAAATCCCCGCGCTGCACCCCTCCCGCCGATTTGCCCGTCTACACTCGAAACATTCCCCGAGCCATAACGAGACCGTTATGCCCAGACTGCCGACCGTGCTTTTTTTGCTGTCGCTGATGACCTGGACCGCAACGGCTGGCGCGCTGACTCTTACCGACGAAGAACGTAGCTGGCTTGCGGACCACCCGGACTTGCGCCTGGGTGTCGATGCGTCCTGGCCCCCCTTTGAGTTTCGCGACGATGAAGGGCGTTACCAGGGCCTTGCGGCAGACTATATCAACGTGATTCGCCAGCGATTGGCCGTCAAACTGACGCCTATCGAACCGGCCAGCTGGAGCGTTGTGCTGGAACAGGCCAAGCAAGGCAAGCTCGATCTGTTGCCGGGCATCATGTCGACGCCCGAACGCCAGGCTTTCCTGTCGTTTACCCGCCCTTACCTGGATTTTCCGATTGTTATCCTCGCCCACGTCGGCGGTGCTCAACCACGCAAGATCGAAGACCTGTACGGTCTGAAAATCGCCGTGGTGGAAAACTATGCACCCCACGAACTGCTGCGCACTCACCATCCCGACCTGAACCTGGTAGCCATGCCCAACGTCAGCTCGGCCTTGCAGGCACTGGCTACCGATGAGGTGGACGCCGTGGTGGGCGATCTCGCCTCCAGTGTCTGGAGCCTGCGCCAGCTGAAGCTCGACGGGCTCTACGTCAGCGGCGAAACCCCTTATCGCTATCAACTGGCCATGGGCGTACCTCGAGACAACAAGATGCTGGTCGGCATTCTCGACAAAGTCCTGGCCGACATGACCCCCGCCGAAATCAGTGCCATCCAGGAGCAATGGGTCGGCAACGTTCTCGACCACCGCACGTTCTGGTCCGACCTGCTGGTCTATGGGTTGCCGGGGTTGCTGCTGCTGTTTATCGTGCTGGTGGCGGTGATCCGGGTCAATCGGCGACTGAGCTCGGAAATCGCTCGACGGGTCGATCTGGAACAGGAACTGCGTAGCAGCGAGTATCACTACCGCGGCCTGGTGGAAAGCCTGTCGGCCATCGCCTGGGAAGCGCGGATCAGTGACTTCACCTACAGCTATGTGTCGCCCCACGCCGAGGATCTGCTGGGTTATCCCCTGTCCCATTGGCTGATCCCGGGCTTCTGGCGCAACATCATTCACCCCGCGGACCTCATCCGAGCACAAAGCTTTTGCGATCACGAAGTGTTGGCCGGGCGCGACCACAGCCTCGATTACCGAGTGATCACGGCCGATGGCCGCTGCTTGTGGGTGCGTGACATCGTCAGCTTGATCGAACACGGTCATGAACCGGTCATGCGTGGGCTGATGATCGACATCAGCGAGGCCAAACGTACCGAAGAGGCACTGCGGCTGTCGGAGCAAAAGTTTGCCTCGGTGTTCCAGCAATGCCCGGACATATTGGTGATCGCGCGGCTTTCCGATGGCTGCCTGCTGGAGGTCAACGAAGCCTTCGAAGAGCAGATCGGCTTGCGTGCCGAAGACGTCATCGGCCAGACCGCCACCAATCTCAACATCTGGGGCATTCCCGGCGTGGGTCCGGGTTTGCTGCAGCGCTTGCAGGCTGGCAGCATCCGCAACCTGGAAATGCCCTTTCGCCGCAGCAATGGCCAGGTGTTTACCGGCCTGATCTCCGCCGAACCGTTCGACCTCGATACAACCCCGGCGCTGGTGGTGGTCGTGCGCGACATCACCCAACTCAAAGAAACCCAACAGCAACTGCAAACCTCGGAAGAAAAATTCGCCAAGGCTTTCCACGCCTCTCCGGACGGCCTGTTGTTGTCCCGTCAGAGCGACGGTCTGCTGCTTGAGGTCAATGAAGGGTTCAGCAGAATTACCGGGTTCAACAGCGCGATGTCTGTGGATCGTTCGGCGCTGGACCTGGGGATCTGGGTCAACCTCAACGAACGCAAACAGATGCTCGACTTGCTGCACCGCGACGGTTTCGTCCGCGACTTCAGTTGCCATATCCGCCGCAGCGACGGGCAGATTCGCCTTTGTGAAGTCTCCAGCCGTCCGCTGCCAATCGGTGACGAAGACTGCATGCTGACCATCGCCCGCGACATCACCGAACGCCACTTGATGCAGGAAAAACTGCAACAGGCCGCGACCGTATTCGAGAGCACCGCCGAGGGCGTGTTGATCACTGACACCCAACAGCATATCAGCGCGGTCAACCGGGCATTTACCGAGATCACCGGCTACAGCGAAAGCGAAGCGCTGGGCCATACCCCGCGCTTGCTTGCCTCAGGCTTGCATGACAGTGCGTTCTACGCCGCGATGTGGCACCAATTGACGGCCGAGGGGCACTGGCAAGGGGAGATTTCCAATCGGCGCAAAAATGGCGAGCTCTACCCGAGCTGGCTGACCATCAGCGCCGTGCGCAACCGCGACAAATTCATCACCCACTTTGTGGCGGTGTTCGCCGACATCTCCAGCCTTAAACACGCCCAGGCCAAGCTTGACTACCAGGCCCACCACGACCCTTTGACCGGCCTGCCCAACCGGACGTTGTTCGAAAGCCGCTTGCTGACCGCCCTCAACACCCAGAAGGAAAACGGTGGCCAGGGCGCAGTGCTGTTTCTCGACCTCGACCGCTTCAAACACATCAACGACAGCCTTGGCCACCCGGTCGGCGACCTGCTGCTCAAGGGCATTGCGGTTCGCCTCAAGGAGCAGTTACGGGATATCGACACCGTGGCACGCCTGGGCGGCGACGAGTTCATCATCCTCCTGCCCGGGCTGCAGCAACCCAGCGATGCCGACAACATAGCCACCAAGCTGCTCAATTGCTTTACCGCGCCATTCCAGGCGGGCGAGCATGAGTTCTTCATCAGCTCCAGCATCGGCACCAGCCTTTATCCACAGGACGGCTGCGACGTGGCCACGCTCATCAAGAACGCCGACGCGGCGATGTACCGCTCCAAGGCAAAGGGGCGTAACCGGGTCGAAAGCTATACCCGCGACCTCACCGCCCAGGCCAGCGAGCGCGTCGCCCTCGAACATGAACTGCGCCGTGCCATCGAACGCAACGAACTGCACCTGTATTACCAGCCGAAAATCAGCCTCGACGACTATCGCCTGGTAGGTGCCGAAGCATTGATCCGCTGGCACCATCCAACTTTTGGCGACGTGCCGCCAGAGCACTTCATCGCTCTGGCAGAAGAAAACGGCATGATCCTGCAGATCGGCGATTGGGTGCTGGAAACCGCCTGCCGCCAAATGCATGAATGGAATAAATCCTACGAAGGTCTTGGCCCGCTGTCGGTCAACCTCGCCGGCGCGCAACTGCGCCAACCGAACCTGCTGGGGCGTATCGAACAACTGCTCAAGGACTACCGCCTAAAACCTGATCTGCTGCAATTGGAGATCACCGAAAACTTCATCATGAGCCAGGCGGAAGAAGCGCTGGCGGTGCTGCATCAACTCAAGCACTTGGGTGTGCAACTGGCGATCGACGACTTCGGCACTGGCTATTCGTCACTGAGCTACCTCAAACGCCTGCCACTGGACATCCTCAAGATCGATCAATCATTCGTCCGCGGCCTGCCGGACGACCCCCACGATGCGGCGATCGTTCGCGCCATCATCGCACTCGGACGCAGCATGCAATTCACCGTGATTGCCGAAGGTGTCGAGACCCAATCGCAACAACAATTCCTCGCCGCCGAAGGCTGCGAACAAATCCAGGGCTACATCGTCAGCCTGCCCCTACCCCCCGACGAATTCGCCGCGACGTTTCTTCGTACAACCGTATTGGATTTTTCGGATAGCACAGCCGCGAAACCGTCGCTATAATCCGCGACCTACTGAGGGCCTATAGCTCAGTTGGTTAGAGCAGAGGACTCATAATCCTTTGGTCCACGGTTCAAGTCCGTGTGGGCCCACCAAACAAGAAAGCCGCGCAGTGCGCGGCTTTTTCGTGTCTGGCGCAAAAGCGTCGTCGATGCTGATCGATGGCATGGAACTGACGCGCTTGATGGCCGAGAACAATTTGGGCTGCTGCGTGAAGCAGTCTACGAGATCAAACACATCGACTCGGATGACTTCACCGAAGACTGATGTTTAATTGCGTTTACTTAAGCTGTCGAAATATCGGATGACGCCTTAGGACCTTGTAGGCAAACTCCGAATCTTGCTGTTGGGCACTTTGCCGCCTTGTTGCGCTTTTGTTTGACGGGATAGTCTCCGGTGTCGCTGAGCATTCAGCGATCGGGCTTGGAAACCCGTCGAAATTGAAAGCAGCAGTTTGCCTATCTCAACCACGAGTTATGGCAGCTGTGCGCGGGACGTCTTCGGGCGTGCCGGTTTCCTAATTTCCCGGTTTTCCAACCTGCGCACAGCTGCCACCCATTCGCTTGGAAACGAATGCGGCAGCCCTTCAAATTAGGAGCTTCACCATGACTAAAACAAATACATCTGCGATTTCAGAACTAAAAACCGTCGGCTTCACCCCCTTCATGTATCTCTCGGATCAACCCCTGTTCCACGTCTGCCGCGACGTCCCCATCGCCGACGCCCTGGCCCAAGCCTCCGACCTGCTGTTCCTCGCCAAGTCCCTGACCATCGATGCCGCCTACGCCCAAGACTCCGACCGCCACGCGTGGGCTGCGCATTACCTGACGACGATGAGCAAAGCGGTGATTGATGATGTGGTGAAGGTGCTAACGCGGCGGCCTGCTCAAACCCGAAAGGAAGCAGCCCCCTCGAAAAAAAAATAATCACGGCAGAGTTGAAAGCTCCCAAAAAGGGACCGATCGTTCCCTTTTTGGGACTGAAAGAGCCAGGTTTTTCAGTCCAAACACATCACGAAGGGATGGCCTGCACGGCTCGCAACCGTTCCAGCACCTGCCCCGTCCATACAACCTCATACGTGTCCGCAGCCCGCCCCCATTGCTCCACAAGCGCCATGCCGTCCACCAGTGCCACTGCCAATTCAGAAATCGTCCCGGCCTGATCTTCGATGATTGCTTGAGTCCGGCCCCACAGCCGATCAGTCATCGCTTTAAGCTGCGCCGTTATGCGCTCGCTCGACGCTGGATCGCTATCCTGGCAGGTGATGTTGCGAAGCAGGTGCTGCAGCTCCCTGATTTTTGCGTAATCCTGTTCTGCCCCCTGCTCGCCTTTGAGGATCGCGGTGGCTTTGGGCTTATCAACGTGTTTTGCGGCTGAAGGTTTTGAAGGGAGTGTCTGCGCCATGGCGCCAGCCAGGAGCACCATCATCCGGGCTTCCAGATACGCCTTCATGGCTTCCATCGACGAAATGGGGCGCACCAGGGTAATGGACGCCCCTCCGTGGTGCCGCAGATCCTTGGTCACCGTCAAGGTCACGCCGCCCGTGGCAAAGCCCAAGGCGCGGGCCACGACGTAGTGGCCCATTTCGTGGTGGGCGATCTGCAATGCACGGTCGCGCACGGCGGTAGGTAACTTTGTTGTCATGCCCTTCACCTCGCACCCTTGACTGCCTCAATCCTAGCCGATTTCCACACCCTCTCTTTCGCCCAACAAAAAGCCGCGCAATGGCGCGGCTTTTTGACCCAAGCTTCAGCCCTTATTTGGGCAAAGCGTAGGCAATCACATAATCCCCACGATCCGGCGACTGACGCGCACCGCCCACGGTCAGCAGGATGTACTGCTTGCCCGTCTTCGGTGAAACGTAAGTCATTGGCCCGGACTGGCTGCCTACCGGCAAGCGCGACTTCCAGATTTCGTTGCCGTTGCCGGTGTCGAAGGCGCGCAGGTAGAAGTCCTGGGTGCCGGCGAAGAACAGCAGACCGGATTGGGTAGCGAGTGACGCGCCGAGGGTGGGCATGCCGATCGGGATCGGCAGGTGCATACGGATGCCCAGTGGGCCGGTGTCCTGCACGGTGCCGACCGGAACTTGCCACATCAACTTGTGAGTCTTGAGGTCGATGGCCGACATGGTGCCGAATGGTGGCTTCTGGCACGGAATGCCGACCGCGGAGAGGAAGCGCTCGCGCATCGCGCCGAACGGTGTGCCTTCCTGAGGGACAACGCCCATTTCAATGCCGCTGGCTCCGGCTTTGATCTTGTCGCGCGGGATCATGTAGTTGGCCAGGCCCAGGCGCATGTCGTTGACGAACATGTAGTTCGTGTTCGGATCAACCGAGACGCTGCCCCAGTTCATGCCGCCCAGCGAGCCCGGGAATTGCAGCGCGCGATCCATGCCTGGCGGGGTGTAGACGCCTTCGTGGCGCATGCCCTTGAACTGGATGCGGCACATCAACTGGTCAAACGGTGTGGCACCCCACATGTCTGACTCGGTCAGGGTCTTGTTGCCGATTGACGGCATGTCGACGGAGAACGGCTGCGTCGGCGAATAGCGTTCGCCGGGCACATGGCCTTGCGGCACCGGACGCTCTTCAACGCGGGCAATCGGTACGCCGGTTTCACGGTTGAGCAGGAAGATCTCACCCTGCTTGGTGACTTGCGCCAGGGCTGGCTGAGTCCCGCCCTTGTCGTCCGGCACGTCATACAGCAGCGGTTGCGCCGGCAGGTCAAAGTCCCACAGATCGTTGTGGGTGGTCTGGAAGTGCCAGCGCACCTGACCGGTTTTCACATCGATGGCGACGACAGACGAGTTCCACTTGTTGTCCATCTCGGTGCGTTGACCGCCGAAGAAGTCCGGGGTGGCGTTGCCGGTTGGCAGGTACACCAGACCGAGCTTGGCATCGTAGGACATCGCCGACCAAACGTTCGGCGTACCGCGGGTGTAGGTCTCGCCGGCAGGTGGACGTTTGGTGGTGTTCGGGTTGCCCGGATCCCAGGCCCAGACCAGTTCACCGCTGCGCACGTCGTAGGCTCGCACCACGCCCGGCGGCTCGCCGGTGGAGTAGTTGTCAGCCACGCGGCCACCGACGATCACCACGTCTCCGGCGACCAATGGAGTAGAGGTCTGCTGGTAGTAACCGGGCTTCACCTCACCCATGTCGGTGGTCAGGTCGACGGTGCCCTTGTTACCGAATTCTTCGCAAGGCTTGCCGGTTTCAGCATTGATTGCGATCAGACGTGCATCGCCGGTCGGCAGAAACAGACGTTTCGTACAGGCGGCCGGCTGACTGTCCGATGACACCGGGGTTTCGGAATAACCCAGGCCACGGCAGCGCTGCCAGTTGGGCGCGGTGCCTTGTGGGTCGAACTTCCAACGCTGGGCACCCGTGTCGGCATCCAGGGCGAAGACTTTGCCGTAGGCGGTGCAGGTATAGACCGTGTCACCGATTTGCAGCGGGGTATTCTGGTCTTCAGCGCCAGCGCCGGTGCTTTGCGGGATGTCGCCGGTACGGAAGGTCCAGGCGACCTGCAATTTGTCGATATTGCCTTTGTTGATCTGGTCCAGCGCGGCAAAGCGATTGCCGGCGGTGGTGTTGCCCCAATGCGCCCAGTCTTTCTGCTCGGTGCCCGGGGTGACCGGCGTTACCGGAGGGACGGTGTCGTTCTTCACCACGTGGGTCGGGACGAACATGTAGGCCATCGTCGCAACGACGCCAATGCCCAGAATACCGGCCAACCCGTAGGCGCCACGCCCGCCGTTCGCGCCCGAAGCGCGGACCAGGGTTGGATAGATCAACGCCACGACCAGGCCGATGACGGCAAACGTCAGCACGCGTGAGACCAGCGGCCAGTATTCAAGGCCAGCATCCCAGACGGCCCAGATCGCGGTGAGGATCAGCGCCACGCCATACAACCACGCACCCAGCGGCTTGCGACGGGCAATCATCAGTCCGGACACCAGCATCGCCAGGCCCATCAGCAGGAAATACCAGCTACCCCCAAGCGCGATCAGGTACCCGCCACCACCGATCAGGCCAAGCCCGATCAGTGCAATCAACACACCCAACCCCGCCAGCAACCACTTGCTGCCAGCGGCAACCCCAGAATTTTTCATGTCGAGATTTTTCCCCATTTGTGACAAGGGGCGGAATAATGTACTACCTGGTTACTTATGGCAATTTGTCGCAGGCAGAAATGTCCTGAACGGTACTAAGGCTAGCCCAAGGAACCGTCGCGAGCGTCGTGCAGAAACTGCCTGTAACATGCTTGCGCATTGATCGACGCCCTGGAGACTCCCTTTGCCTGACACTCGCCCACCCGTTCTCGATGAAATCGACCGCCAGTTGATCGCGGCCCTGCAGATCAACGCCCGTGAGAGCGTCGCCATGCTGGCCCGGCAACTGGGCATCGCCCGCACCACGGTCACATCACGCCTGGCACGATTGGAAAAGGCCAAAGTCATCACCGGTTATGGCGTACGTCTCGGGCAACGGGTAGTGGATGGCGGGTTGCAGGCGTATGTCGGGATTACCGTACAGCCACGCTCCGGCAAGGAAGTGTTGCGGCGTCTGAGCGCGATGGCGCAGGTGCAGCAGTTGTGTGCGGTAAGTGGCGAATTTGATTATGTGGCGTGGTTGCGCACTGATTCGCCGGAACAGCTGGATCAGTTGCTGGACCAGATTGGCAGTGTGGATGGTGTGGAGAAAACCACGACGTCGATCATCTTGAGTAGCAAGATTGATCGGGGGCAGCCGGTTTGAGTTTTTGCCGATAATTTTTGGTGCCAGAACTGGCCTCTTCGCGGGCAAGCCCGCTCCCACAGTAGTCAGTGTGTATTGATAGTTCGTCATATTGATCAAACCGATAGCAAAATGACGACACTTTGCGTCTTATTAACGTGTTCTGTGCTCTCTAGAATGGCTGGCATCTTTTCCTATACTCAGACGCGCATCCCGCGTCGGGTCGCCAGCAAGGTCAGCCATGAACAAGAACAATCGCCATCCTGCAGACGGTAAAAAACCAGTCACTATTTTCGGCCCGGACTTTCCTTTCGCCTTCGACGACTGGATCGAACATCCGGCGGGTCTTGGCAGCATTCCCGAGCACAATCACGGTGCCGAAGTGGCGATCGTCGGCGCTGGGATCGCAGGGCTGGTGGCAGCGTACGAATTGATGAAGCTGGGCCTCAAGCCCGTGGTCTATGAGGCCTCGAAGCTGGGGGGGCGCCTGCGCTCCCAGGCGTTCAATGGCACTGACGGCATCGTCGCCGAGTTGGGCGGCATGCGCTTTCCGGTGTCGTCCACCGCGTTCTATCACTATGTCGACAAGCTGAATCTCGAAACCAAGCCCTTCCCCAACCCACTGACACCGGCCTCAGGCAGCACTGTCATCGATCTGGAAGGCAAGACCCATTACGCACAAAAATTGGCGGATCTTCCTGCGCTTTTCCAGGAAGTCGCCGACGCCTGGGCCGATGCCCTGGAAGCGGGCTCGCAGTTCTCTGATATCCAGCAAGCCATCCGCGACCGCGATGTGCCGCGCCTCAAAGAGCTGTGGAACACCCTCGTACCGCTGTGGGACGACCGCACCTTCTACGATTTCGTTGCCACCTCCAAGGCGTTCGCCAAGCTGTCATTCCATCACCGTGAAGTGTTTGGCCAGGTCGGCTTCGGTACCGGTGGCTGGGACTCGGACTTCCCGAACTCGATGTTGGAAATCTTCCGCGTGGTGATGACCAACTGCGACGATCACCAACACCTGGTGGTCGGTGGCGTAGAACAAGTACCGCAGGGCATCTGGCGCCACGTCCCTGAGCGCTGCGTGCACTGGCCGCAAGGCACCAGCCTCAAGTCATTGCACAGCGGTGCACCACGTTCCGGGGTGAAGAAAATCGCCCACGCGCCGGGGGGCAGATTTGCGGTCACCGACAACAATGGCGACACCCGCGAATACGCCGCGGTGCTGACCACGTGCCAGAGCTGGCTGCTGACCACCCAGATCGAATGCGACGAAACCCTGTTCTCGCAAAAGATGTGGATGGCCCTGGACCGCACCCGCTACATGCAATCGTCGAAGACCTTCGTGATGGTCGACCGCCCCTTCTGGAAGGACAAGGATCCGGAGACCGGCCGCGACCTGATGAGCATGACCCTCACCGATCGCCTGACCCGCGGCACTTACCTGTTCGATAACGGCGACGACAAGCCGGGGGTGATTTGCCTGTCGTACTCGTGGATGAGCGACGCGCTGAAAATGCTGCCGCATCCTGTGGAAAAACGCGTGAAGCTGGCGCTGGATGCGCTGAAGAAGATCTACCCGAAAGTCGACATCGCTGCGCGCATCATCGGCGACCCGATCACCGTGTCGTGGGAAGCCGACCCGCACTTCCTCGGTGCCTTCAAAGGCGCACTGCCCGGCCACTACCGCTACAATCAGCGCATGTACGCGCACTTCATGCAGGACGACATGCCGGCCGAGCAGCGCGGGATTTTCATCGCCGGTGACGACGTTTCGTGGACGCCGGCCTGGGTCGAAGGCGCGGTGCAGACCTCGCTCAACGCAGTGTGGGGCATCATGAAACACTTCGGCGGTGCAACTCACGCCGAGAATCCGGGTCCAGGAGATGTGTTCAACGAGATCGGACCGATCGCCCTGCCCGAGTAAGAGGAATCCGAAATGCGCGTAGCCCTTTACCAATGTCCACCGTTGCCGCTGGATGTCGCCGGCAACCTGCAACGCCTGCATCAACTGGCGCTGGAGGCGAAAGGCGCCGATTTGCTGGTGCTGCCGGAGATGTTCCTGACCGGCTACAACATCGGCATCGATGCCGTCAGCGTGCTGGCGGAAGTGCACAACGGTGAGTCGGCGCAACAGGTCGCGCGCATTGCCCGAACGGCAGGGATCGCCATTTTGTATGGCTATCCCGAACGCTCCGAGGACGGGCAGATCTACAATGCCGTGCAACTGATCGACGCCAGCGGCGAGCGTGTCTGCAATTACCGCAAAACGCATCTGTTCGGCGATCTCGACCATTCGATGTTCAGCGCCGGAGCCAACGATTTCCCTGTGGTTGAACTCAACGGCTGGAAACTTGGTTTGCTGATCTGCTACGACCTGGAGTTCCCGGAAAACGCACGGCGCCTGGCGCTCCAGGGTGCCGAGCTGATTCTGGTGCCAACGGCGAATATGATTCCCTTTGATTTCGTCGCCGATGTCACGGTCCGTTCCCGCGCTTTCGAAAACCAGTGCTATGTGGCCTACGCCAATTACTGCGGGCACGAAGGCGATATCCATTACTGCGGCCAGAGCAGCATTGCCGCGCCTGATGGCAGCCGTATCGCCCAAGCGGGTCTTGATGAAGCGTTGATCGTTGGTGAACTGGATCGTCAGCTGATGATCGACTCGCGTTCCGCCAACCGCTATTTGCTCGACCGTCGCCCCGAGCTTTACGGCGATCTGAACAAGCGCTGACGAATCCGCTAGCATGAGCGCTTCTCTGTTCTGGAAGTGCCCATGCCCGCGTTTAATCACCCTCGCCCCCATACTGAAACCCTGGCCAACGGCTTGCGGGTGACGCTGCGTCATGCCCCGAATTTGAAGCGCTGCGCGGCGGCATTGCGGGTTGCTGCGGGGAGCCACGATGTGCCGCTGGCATGGCCTGGCCTGGCGCATTTTCTTGAGCACTTGCTGTTTCTCGGTACCGAGCGTTTTCCTGCGGGCCAAGGGTTGATGGCGTACGTTCAGAGCCATGGCGGCCAAGTGAATGCGCGGACCAGTGAACGCAACACGGATTACTTTTTCGAATTGTCGCCCGAGGCGTTTGCCGGTGGTCTGGAACGTTTGTCAGACATGCTCGCGCATCCGCGTATGAATCCGGACGATCAGCAGCGGGAACGAGAAGTGCTGCATGCGGAGTTTGTCGCGTGGTCGCAGGATCCAGTGGCGCAACAGCGACTGGCTTTGTTCGAGGGGCTCTCCGAGACTCATCCGCTGCGGGGTTTCCACGCTGGCAATCGCGACAGCCTGCCCCTTGGGCAACCCGAGTTTCAGCACGCTTTGCAACATTTTCATCAGCGCTTCTACCAGACCGGACAGATGACTTTGAGCCTTGCCGGCCCGCAGAGTCTCGATGAATTGCGGGTGATGGCCGAAGCCTTTGGTGCGGTTGTTGCCCAAGGTGAAAAAGTCCCGCAACCCCTTCCCACGCCGCTGCTGACGACGTCAGACAGAAGCTATCAACAGGCTGACGAACGTCGGCTCGATTTACTGTTTGCCCTTGAATCGCTGCCCGACTCTTGCACCGAAGCACTGGAATTCCTGTGCCATTGGCTCAATGCCGAGAAACCGGGGGGCTTGCTCGCGGATTTACGCGAGAAAGGCGTGGCCGAAAAGCTCAAGGCAGAACCGCTGTATCAATTCGCCGGGCAAGCCTTGCTGCACATCGAATTCACATTGCCCTTCGAAGTATCGGCGAGCGACATACCAAGGCGTCTCATGGATTGGCTGAGCTTCTTCGCCCAGCAAGACTGGAGCCGGTTGCGTGAAGAGTACGCTGCCCTGCTCCAGCGCCAGCAACAAGTCAGCAGTGCGTTGCAACTGGCCCGACGGGACAGCGAGCAGCGCGAAGCCGGGTTATCCGGGCACGGTGTTAAAGCCCTGAAGCAAATCCTCAAACAGATTGGCGCGGTGGATAACTTCAGCGGTTCATGGCAACTGCCCGCACCCAATCCATTCCTGAACACCGAGCCGCCAGCCACCAACGCCGGACTGATTCGCGGCCAGACCAGCGCCCACCGTGGTCTGCGCACTTTCGCCCAAGACCGCTCGCGCAGTCGTCGCGAACGTTCGCCAATGCAATTCAGCCAGGCGTTGCCGGACAACGGCATTGAAGGTGCGATTTATCTACGCTGGCGTCTGCTCTTGACGCCCGACAGCCATCTTCAATCGCGGCTCGACAGCGCGCTGCGTCCGCTACGCGAAGATGCACGTCAGGCGGGTGTGGACTTTTCCTTCAACGTTTCGGGAAATGAGTGGCTTCTGAAGATGACCGGCTTGCAGGAGCCGATGCCCATCATCCTGGAGCACGCGCTGAAAGCGCTGACAACGCCTGATGCCGTGGTCGTACAGCCAGAACCTGCAAGCGTTGCGCTGATTCCGATTCGACAATTGCTCAAGGCATTGCCTGACCACTGTCTTGGCCACACCGCTAACTCGGACGACATGCAGCAACTCTGGGCGAGTGCACGCTGGGACGGTCTGGCGATTGGCCTGTCCGCCCAGACTCAAGCGGCCATGGGCCTCGCTTTGAGCCGCATTCCCGGAACGCCGGACAATCAGCAGACCCCGCCGCTTTCGATCCCATCACAACGCCTATGGAGCATTGTCGATACCGATTCGAGCGAGCATGCGATCCTGCTGTACTGTCCGACTTCAACCACTGAACTGGCCGACGAAGCCGCGTGGCGTTTGCTGGCACATATCTGCCAGACGTCGTTCTACCAGCGTCTGCGAGTGGAGTTGCAGCTAGGTTATGCCGTGTTCAGCGCGCTGCGGCAGATTCATGGGCAAACCGGGCTGCTATTCGGTGTGCAATCACCGAGCGTGGCACCAGTGGACCTGTTGCAGCACATTGAGCAGTTCCTCGGCAGTTTGCCGCAGCGGATCAATGCCATCGACGACAGCGCTTTCATCGCCCAGCGTCAGATTCTGGCTGGCCAGTTTTCAAGCACCGCATTGCCCGTCGTCGAGGCAGCCGAGTTGTTGTGGCAAGCCAAACTGGCGGGCCGCTCGTCGGATTATCTGACACAGTTGCCCGAAGCAATTTTGCTGATCGACCGCCCCCTTTTGCTGGCTGCCGCACAGCGATTGAATCAAGCCGAGGGCGGCTGGCACTGCCTGGCCAACGGCATCGCACCGGGCGCACCTTGGCAAGCGACATAATGATCATTACCAGGGCTGCAACGAGCTTTCTCAAAGTTTCACGGGCAATCCCTCTGAAATTTTGAGTAACATAGCAGCCTAACTATTTGGAACATCTCTGACTTGAGGTGGACTATACCTATAGATAGCGCTGTCCTTACCCTACCTGAAGGAGTTCAATTTATGGCCTGGACCAAACCGGCTTACACCGACCTGCGTATCGGCTTTGAAGTCACCATGTACTTCGCAAGCCGCTAATCGCTGCCTTGGCAGTTGAGCAGCACAACGCCTCGGATATCCGAGGCGTTTTATTTTCAGCGTTGAAATGATGGAGCGCCCATGTTTGTCCAGATTCTAGGTTCCGCTGCCGGCGGCGGTTTCCCCCAGTGGAACTGTAACTGCGTGAACTGCGCAGGTTTTCGCGACGGCAGCCTGCGGGCCAAGGCGCGGACGCAATCGTCCATCGCGATCTCCGATGACGGCGTGAACTGGGTGCTGTGCAACACCTCCCCGGACATTCGCGCCCAGCTCCAGAGCTTCGCTCCGATGCAACCGGGCCGTGCCCTGCGCGATACCGGGATCAGCGCCATCATCCTCATGGACAGCCAGATCGACCACACCACCGGCCTGCTCATGCTGCGTGAAGGTTGCCCGCATCAGGTCTGGTGTACGGACATGGTCCATGAAGACCTGAGCAGCGGCTTTCCGCTGTTCAACATGCTCAACCACTGGAATGGCGGGCTGACCTGGAACCGCATTGAACTCGACCAGAGTTTCAGCGTGCCAGCCTGCCCGAACCTGCGTTTCACCCCACTGCCCCTGCGTAGCGCCGCGCCGCCCTACTCCCCGCATCGTTTCGATCCGCATCCGGGCGACAACATCGGCCTGATCGTCGAGGACCTCAACACCGGTGGCAAATTGTTCTATGCACCGGGCCTGGGCAAGGTTGATGCGTCATTGCTGGAGATCATGGCCGGCAGTGATTGCCTGCTGGTGGACGGCACCTTGTGGGACGATGACGAAATGCAGCGCCGGGGCGTCGGCACCCGTACCGGTCGCGAGATGGGGCACCTGGCGCAAAACGGCCCTGGTGGCATGCTCGAAGTGCTTGAGCAACTGCCCAAACAGCGCAAGGTGCTTATCCACATCAACAATACCAATCCGATTCTTGATGAGGATTCGCCGCAGCGTGCAGAGCTGGATCGGCGCCAGGTTGAAGTGGCGTATGACGGCATGAGCATTGTGCTGTAGCTGATGGCCCCATCGCTGGCAAGCCAGCTCCCACTGGGATTGATCGTGCACGCGAAATCTGTGGCGCAACACAAAACCTGTGGGAGCTGGCTAGCCAGCGATGGCGCCAGACCAGACACCAAAGAATCCACCGGTTGTACTCCGGAGCACCGCAATGACTGACACTGCAATGTCCCCAGCCGAATTCGAAGCGGCCCTGCGCGCCAAAGGCGCCTTCTACCACATCCACCACCCCTACCACGTGGCGATGTATGAAGGTCGCGCTAGCCGTGAGCAGATCCAGGGTTGGGTCGCCAACCGCTTTTACTATCAAGTGAACATCCCGCTCAAGGATGCTGCCATTCTGGCCAACTGCCCGGACCGCGAGATCCGTCGCGAGTGGATTCAGCGCCTGCTCGACCATGATGGCGCACCGGGGGAAGACGGCGGCATTGAAGCCTGGCTGCGTCTGGGTCAAGCCGTCGGCCTGGACCCGGATCAACTGCGTTCGCAAGAGCTGGTGCTCCCCGGCGTGCGTTTCGCGGTGGATGCCTACGTCAACTTCGCCCGTCGCGCCAGCTGGCAGGAAGCCGCCAGCAGCTCGCTGACCGAACTGTTCGCACCACAAATCCACCAGTCGCGCCTGGACAGTTGGCCCCAGCATTACCCATGGATCGACCCGGCCGGCTACGAGTATTTCCGCACCCGCCTGGGTCAAGCGCGGCGTGATGTCGAGCACGGTCTGGCGATCACCCTTGAGCACTACAAGACCCGTGAAGGCCAGGAGCGCATGCTGGAAATTCTCCAGTTCAAACTGGACATTCTTTGGAGCATGCTCGATGCCATGAGCATGGCCTACGAACTGCAACGCCCGCCATATCACAGCGTGACCCGTGAGCGGGTCTGGCACAAAGGAATCACTTTATGAGCTTTGATCGCAGCAAGACGCCGAGCTGGCGTCCCGGCTACCGTTTCCAGTACGAACCGGCGCAGAAAGGCCACGTGCTGCTGTATCCGGAAGGCATGATTAAACTCAATGAAAGCGCCGCGTTGATCGGTGGCTTGATTGATGGCGAGCGGGATGTCGCGGCGATCATCGAGGCGCTTGACCAGCAGTTCCCCGGCGTGCCCGAGCTCGGTGACGACATCGAGCAATTCATGGAGGTTGCCCGTGCGCAGCACTGGATCGAACTTGCCTGAGTCATCGGTGCAAGTACCGCCCAAACCCGAGATCGGCCTGCCGCTGTGGCTGTTGGCTGAGCTGACGTACCGCTGCCCGCTGCAATGCCCGTACTGCTCCAACCCGTTGGACTTTGCTGAACAGGGCAAGGAGCTGAGCACCGAACAGTGGATCAAGGTGTTTCGTGAAGCGCGGGAAATGGGCGCGGCGCAGCTGGGTTTTTCCGGTGGCGAACCGCTGGTGCGTCAGGACCTCGCCGAGCTGATCGGCGAAGCACGCAAATTGGGTTTCTACACCAATCTGATCACCTCCGGCATCGGCCTCACCGAACAGAAAATCAGTGACTTCAAGAAGGCCGGCCTCGATCACATCCAGATCAGTTTCCAGGCCAGCGACGAGCAGGTGAACAACTTGCTGGCCGGCTCGAAAAAGGCTTTCGCGCAGAAACTGGAAATGGCCCGTGCGGTGAAAGCCCACGGCTATCCGATGGTGCTGAACTTCGTCACCCATCGGCACAACATCGACAAGATCGACCGCATCATCGAGCTGTGCATCGCCCTTGAAGCGGACTTCGTCGAACTCGCCACGTGCCAGTTCTATGGTTGGGCGCAGCTCAATCGTGTCGGACTTTTACCGACCAAAGAGCAACTGCTGCGCGCCGAACGCATCACCAATGAATACCGGGCCAAACTGGAAGCCGAAGGGCATCCGTGCAAATTGATTTTCGTCACGCCGGACTATTACGAAGAACGCCCGAAAGCCTGTATGAATGGCTGGGGCAGTATTTTTCTGACAGTAACGCCGGACGGAACCGCCTTGCCGTGTCACGGTGCCCGACAGATGCCGGTGCAGTTTCCCAATGTGCGCGACCACAGCATGCAACACATCTGGTATGACTCGTTCGGTTTCAACCGTTTTCGCGGCTATGACTGGATGCCCGAGCCGTGCCGTTCCTGCGACGAGAAAGAAAAAGACTTCGGCGGCTGTCGCTGTCAGGCATTCATGCTCACCGGTGACGCGAGCAACGCCGATCCGGTGTGCAGCAAATCCGCCCATCACGGCGTAATCCTCAAGGCCCGCGAAGAAGCCGAGCACGCCACCCAGACCATCGAACAACTGGCCTTTCGCAATGAACGAAACTCACGCCTCATCGCCAAAAGCTGAACCTCTGAGCGCCGCCAAAGCAGTAGCGGCCGGTATCGACTTTGCCGAGTTACAGGTTGGCCCACACGGCTTGTTCTGGAATGAATATCGTCCGGAGGACGCCGCGTGCCGAGTCTGGCACTGGCAAGCTGGCACAGCGACGTGCCTGACACCGCCCGGGTTCAGCGTGCGCAGTCGGGTGTACGAATATGGCGGTGGAGCGTTTTGTCTGACTGCCGACGGCATCGTCTTCGTCAATGAGGCTGACCAGCAACTGTATCGTCAATCGCTCCAGGGCGAGACGCCAGAAAGGCTGACCTGCGGTACCTGCCGTTACGGTGATTTGCAGTTCGCCAATGGTCAGGTGCTGACGGTTGAGGAAAACGGCAACCAGCACCGTTTGGTCGCGATCGATCTGGCGGACGGCACGCGACACCTGCTGGCCGAAGGCGCCGACTTCTACGCGGCCCCGACCCTCAGTCCTGACGCTCATCGACTGGCCTGGATAGAGTGGAGCCGCCCACATCAGCCGTGGACCGCAACCCGCTTGATGGTTGCCGAGCGCCTGACCGATAACACCTTCGGCCCGGCCCGCTGCGTGGCCGGAGACAATGCTGAAGAATCCCTGCAACAACCGAGATTCGATAACGCCGGTCGGTTGTTTTGCCTGACGGATCGGGGCGGGTACTGGCAACCGTGGGTGGAAGCGGAAAACGCTCTGACCCCACTGCCAAGCGCTGCCGCCGATTATGGTCCGGCACCCTGGCAACTCGGTGGCTGCACCTGGTTACCCCTGAATGATGGCGACTATCTGGCGAGCTGGACAGAAGACGGTTTCGGTCGATTGGGCCTGTGTGGTCATTCCACGCAAGACTATTCCAGCGATTACAGCCGCTTCCGCCACCTCGCCATCGATGCGCAGTTCATTTACTGCATCGCCGCCTCACCGGTCAGTTCGGCTGCGGTGATCGCGATCGATCGCCAGTCGCAAAAGGTAAACGTGCTGGCCGGAGGTGTCACTCCGCTGCCCGCTGAAAGAATCAGTCGCCCGCAGACCCTGCGTTACCCAAGCGGTTCGGGCGAGGCTCACGGTTTCTTCTATCCGGCAATGACCGGGGAAGCGAAACCACCGTTGGTGGTGTTCATCCATGGTGGCCCGACTTCGGCGTGCTATCCGATGCTCGACCCGCGAATTCAGTACTGGACACAACGCGGTTTCGCCGTGGCAGATCTCAACTACCGCGGCAGCAGTGGCTATGGCCGAGCCTACCGCCAGGCTTTGCATTTGAGTTGGGGTGAGGTGGATGTCGAAGATGCGTGCGCGGTGGTCAGCCATCTCGCCGATCGTGGCTTGATCAATGGCGACAAAGCGTTCATCCGCGGCGGCAGCGCAGGTGGCTACACCACGCTGTGCGCACTGGCCTTTCACAACGTGTTCCGCGCCGGCGCCAGCCTTTACGGGGTCAGCGATCCGGTGGCATTGGGCCGGGCTACCCACAAGTTCGAAGGCGACTACCTCGATTGGCTGATCGGCGATCCAGTGCAGGACGCCCAGCGCTATGCCGCGCGCACACCGTTATTGCACGCCGACAACATTCGCGTGCCGGTGATCTTTTTCCAAGGGGAACTGGACGCCGTGGTCGTGCCTCAGCAGACCCGCGATATGGTCGAAGCCTTGCAGAACAACGGCCTCCTGGTCGAAGCGCATTACTACGCGGATGAACGTCACGGTTTCCGCAAGGCCGGTAACCAGGCCCATGCGCTGGAGCAGGAGTGGTCGTTTTATCGGCGAGTGATGAATCTGCCGCTGTAAATCAACGCTTGGCGATGATGTACACCGCGTGCACGATCCCCGGAATGTAGCCGCACAGCGTCAGCAAAATATTCAGCCAGAACGCCCCGCCGAATCCTACTTGCAGAAACACGCCCAGTGGCGGCAACAAGATAGCGATGATGATGCGAATGAAGTCCATGGGCAGCTCCTGATTGAATGGGGCTCATGCAAGCCCTACAGCTAATCGACCCTTGCCGTTGGTCAGGGTTCAGCCGGATTCCTCAGGCCAGTATCTCCAGACCATGTTTCTGAACGATGCTCAGCAGCTTCAGCGCCATGCCGCTGGGATGTTTATCCCCTGATTCCCACTGTTTGACCGTAGAAGCGCTGGTGTTCAGGTAACGCGCGAACACCGGTTGGCTGACATTGTTGCGTTCACGTAGCGCCTTGATCTGTTCAGCCGGTATCGCGTCCGGTACGTTCGCCAGGCACGACGCATCGAATTCGCGCATGGTCGCCTTGCTGATTGCGCCGATGGCATACAAGGCACTGGCAGATTCGTGGATTGATTCAAACGCCTCGCTCTTGAATTTCTTACTCATAAAAAATCTCCGTAAACTCCCTCGTATCCAGTAAATACTGGATTTGCAACTCTGTCAGTCCCTCGTCGGTCTTGGCCATTTTCCGAAACGCGATCAGCTCGGTATGACTGATATTGCTCTGATTCTTTTTGGCATACATGAACTGGTAAACCCAGTATTCACCACCCCTCGCCAAAACAATCGAGCGATGGCGATTGGAGTTCAAGCGTTTCTTCCAGACCCCGCCGCCGAGATTATCCGCCTGCCCTTTGAGCATTTCGAGGAAGGCCTCTCGAAGCTCATCATCTCCAATCCATGCCTTTCCGGCGACCATTGCAAAGCATTTCGTCTTGAAAAGCCTTTGTGACATTGGCATCCCTTCCCCAAAAACATACCACTGTGTGGTATAGAGCTCAAAGCCAACCGTGATGGTTGAGCGGGTATCGACATTCCCTGTCGGCACCTTTAAAAAGCCATTTATACGATCAAGTCTCAAGCCGAATTTGCCCCATGGCAAAACCCCGCCACAAAAAAACGCCCCACGCCAAAAAAAATCAGGCGCAGGGCGTGCGTATTACCGCGAGACGGTTCTGGAATGTGTGCAGGACGCGTCTGATCAGACGGCAATCCCTTTACGGCATTGCAATTGCGCGGTGCGCACACGGGAGAAAGCGCGGGCCAGGCGCAGGAGCATTTCATCGATATTGGCCATGCTGACGGTCAGCGCCGGGGTGAAGCGCAGGCAGTCCGGTTGCGGAGCGTTGAGCAGCAAGCCTTCAAACAAGGCTGCGTTGACGACGGCATCAGCAGAATCGTCGGATAGAGTCAGCCCCCAAAGCAGCCCCTGGCCGCGCAGTTCGCCGTGACCGTAACGATGGGACAAACGCTGCAAACCTTCGCGCAGGTGCAGGGCGGATTCCCCGACATGTTCGAGAAATCCTTTGTCCTGCACACTGTCGAGCACCGCCAGACCCGCCGCGGTCATCAGTGCATTGCCGTGATGGGTGCCGCCCAGTTCGCCAGTGTCGAAACAGCAAGCCTTGCCCCGCGCCAGCAATGCGGCCAAGGGCACCCCACCGCCCAGCCCTTTGCCGAGGACGACGATATCGGCGCGCACACCGTAGGACTGTTCGGCGAGCAAGGTGCCGCAGCGACCCAATCCGGTTTGCACTTCGTCGAGAATCAACAGGATCCCCAGCTCCCGACACAGACGTTCGACGCCTTTGAGATAATGCGCCGTGGCCGCAATCACTCCGGCTTCGCTCTGAATCGGTTCGAGCATGATCGCCACGGTTCGCTCGTCAACAGCCGCGTGCAGCGCCGGAAGATCGTTGTAGGGAACATGGCTGAAGCCTGGCAGCTGCGGTTCAAATCGGTTGGCCAAAGTCGAACTGTCCGACGCCGAGATCGTCGCCAGGCTACGACCATGGCAGCCGTTATTGGCGACGATGATCCGCGAAGCGCCGCCGCGATGCTGTTGGCCCCATTTGCGCGCCAATTTGATCGCGGCCTCACAGGCTTCGCTGCCCGTGTTGAGCATGTAAGCCTGATCGCTGCCGGTACTCAGGCACAAACGCTCGGCGAGGTTGAGCATGCCGCGGTTATGCAGGCTGAAACCGGGATTGATCAGCGCCTGCGCCTGCGCCGTGATGGCATTGACCAGTGCTTTGGGACTGTGGCCCAGGCTGTTGGCCCCGCCGCCCTGGGAAAAATCCAGATACGCGCGATCATCGCTGTCCCACAACCACGAACCTTGGCCGCGGACAAAAATCTGATGGGGCCGCTCGACACTGGGCATCAGGCACTCACTGGAGAGGTTTTCGTAACTGGAGGGGAAGGAAGCACCCGCCACCAGATCATCAATCGATGGCGAAGCGCGCCGCAGGCTGAACAGATTCATGGGTTCAACCTGCGTTTCAGGTGTTTTGCGTTACCTATGCAAACAACAGCGAAGCCAATGCTCTTCATCGCCTTTTCTGGCCCTGCAAGCCTTATGAATGCAGTTAGACTAGGCTCAGTCCCAGTGTTGAACCATTTCGATTTACCAGCATTTTCAATAAGAATTACTTATGGATTTTAAGCAACTGCGTTATTTCGTCGCGGTGTATGAAGAGGGCCACGTCGGGCGTGCCGCCGAACGACTTTCAATCTCTCAACCGGCGCTTTCACAACAGATCCGCCATCTCGAACAGACCCTCGATGTGAGCCTGTTCGAACGCAGCAGCAAACGCCTGTTGCCGACCCTGGCGGCCCATACGCTGTACAACCACGCCCTGCCCTTGCTCGATGGTCTGCAGCGGGCGCGCGAAGCATTGGGCAATTTCAAGGGGCAGGCGCTGCGTACGCTGGCCATTGGCGTTTTGCAAACGGTGCACACCAGCCTTGTGCCGCAGATGCTCGAACGCGTGCGCAAAGCCCAGCCACATCTGGTGGTGCAGATCTATGAACTGACAGGACTGGAAATCGAACGTCGGTTGCTCAATGGCTCGCTGGATATCGGCATCAGCTATCTGCCCCCCCGGCAACCTGGGCTACATGGCGTGATGCTGTATGAGGATGAACTGACGCTTGTCATCCCCGCGGAGCACCCCTTGCGGGAATTCAAGAAAGTCTCGATGAGTCAGGCTGCGCAATTGCCGATGTTGCTATTGGGTGAGGAGTTTCAGATACGCCAGATTTGGCAGGCGCAATTGGCCAATCTGGGACGACGTCCGCAGGTGCAGGCTGAATTGAACAACATGGCGGGGATTCTCGACAGCCTGCCGCACACACAATTGGCAACGGTATTGCCCGGACGCTCGCAAAAAACCCATGGCAACAACGACCTGCTGTGGAAACCGCTCAGTGAGCCGCGGGTACCGTTGAAAGTGGGGTTGGTGTGTCGCGATGTGCAACGGCAGCAAGCCTCGCTGGCGTTGTTACGTACGCTGCTCGAAGAGGTGATAAATCGACCAGAAGATCGCTTGAATAACTCGCCAGCACTGGACGGACTTGGCTGAGTACTTTTTCGCAGGCATAAGAAAACCCCGCCGAAGCGGGGCTTTGCAGACTGTTTCCCTGACATCCATTTCACTCCGCCGTCCTGGCAGAATCCTACGTGTCCGTGTTGTTGCTTTGCGCTTCCTGCGCTACGTCCATGTGAAGTAGATTAGCCGTGGATCCAATCTGCATCTATGGGAGATAGGCAGCACGTCATGTAAGAGAAAGCTTACATGACGTTACATTGTCAGAACTGTGCGGCATCCAGCAGGAAAAGCGACTCACTCCCGGCCTTCACCGACGCGCTCAACGAGTGGATACGCGGCAGCAGGCGTGCGAAATAGAACCGCGCCGTGCCGAGTTTGCTGGCGTAGAAATCGTCCTGCGCTTCTTTGCCGAGAGCGGCCTTGGCCATCAGTGCCCACATGTAGGCGTAAGCGACATAACCGAACGCTTGCAGATACTCGACCGATGCCGCGCCGATTTCATTCGGGTTGGATTTTGCCCGGTCAAGCAACCACGCGGTCAGTTCGTCGAGCGTGGTCACAGCGTCGTTCAACGGTTTGGTGAACTCGGCAAGATCGGCGCTGGCAGTGGCCGTGAAGTGACGAATTTCGTCAGCGAACAGGTTGTAGAACACCCCGCCGCTGCCAACGATCTTGCGCCCGACCAGGTCCAGTGCCTGGATGCCGTTGGTGCCTTCGTAGATCTGGGTGATGCGAACATCGCGAACCAGTTGTTCCTGACCCCACTCGCGGATGTAGCCGTGACCTCCGAAAACCTGCTGGCCGTGCACTGTGGTTTCCAGGCCGAGATCAGTCAGGAACGCCTTGGCCACGGGAGTCAACAACGCCACCAGATCCTCCGCACGCTTGCGGGTCGCGGCGTCTTCGCTGAACTTGGCGGTGTCCAGTTGCATGGCCACGTAAGTCGAGAACGCACGACCGCCTTCGTTCGAAGCTTTCATGGTCAACAGCATGCGACGTACATCCGGGTGGACGATGATCGGATCGGCCACTTTGTCCTTGTTCTGCGCGCCGGTCGGCGAACGGCTTTGCAGTCGGTCGCGGGCGTACTCCACAGCGTTCTGATAGGAGCGCTCGCCAGAAGCCAGGCCCTGGATGCCAACCCCCAGACGCTCGTAGTTCATCATGGTGAACATCGCCGCCAGGCCTTTGTTCGGCTCGCCGACCAGATAACCCACAGCCTCATCGAAGTTCATCACGCAGGTCGCCGACGCCTGGATGCCCATCTTGTGCTCGATCGAGCCGCAATTGGCCGGGTTGCGCGCGCCCAGGCTGCCATCGGCATTGACCATGAACTTCGGCACCAGGAACAGCGAGATACCTTTCGGACCGGCCGGAGCATCCGGCAGCTTGGCGAGTACCAGGTGGATGATGTTTTCGGTGAGGTCGTGCTCACCACCGGTGATGAAGATCTTGGTGCCGCTGACTTTGTAGGAACCGTCAGCCTGTGGCTCGGCCTTGGTGCGAATGATGCCCAGGTCCGTACCGGCATGCGGCTCGGTCAGGCACATGGAACCGGCCCAGACACCGGCGTACATGTTTGGCAGGTACGCGGCTTTCAGTTCTTCGCTGGCGTGGGCGTTGATCGACAGGCAAGCACCGGCGGTCAGCATCGGGTACAAACCGAACGACAGGCTGGCGGAGTTGACCATCTCTTCGACCTGGGCCGACACGGCTTTGGGCATGCCCATGCCGCCGTAGGCAGGATCGCCACCGACCCCGACCCAACCGCCTTCAGCATAAGTCTGATAAGCCTGTGGGAAACCGGCCGGCGTGGTGACAGCACCGTCTGCCCAATGGCAACCTTCTTCGTCGGCCGCACGGCTCAGGGGCGCGATGCTTTTGCTGGTGACCTTGCCGGCTTCTTCGAGAATGGCTTCGACGGTCTCAGCATCGACGGAATCCGCCAGCGCCGGCAGCTCGGCCCAGAGTTTGGCGACCTCGAAAACTTCATTGAGGACGAAGCGCATATCGCGCAGGGGCGCTTTGTAGTCAGCCATGGCAAACCTCGCAAGATCTAAACAGGTAATTCGTAGGTGTGGTGTTTTCGTTGGGTCCGAGTGTAACCCAACAACTTTTGCGACACATAGGGTCAGCCAGTGACTGTTTTGTTATTTTTGGTCACCAGCATTTCAGCTGAGACAGTACTCGCCTGCCAGAACGCATTCGCGGGCAAGCCTCGCTCCTACAGGCCGTGTCGCACGCATTTCACGTGGACGACATAGAACCGTAGGAGCGAGGCTTGCCCGCGAAGCTTTTCAATCCTGATCGTCAGAGCGCAAACAACTCCGCCGGCAGCTTCATCAGGCAATCGCTGCCCGCCTCGATCGCTGCCCGATGCGCGGCAGTGCGTGGCAACAGTCGCTTGAAGTAAAACTCGTTGGTCGCCAGTTTGCCCCGGCAGAAATCGGCATCGCCACTGCCCGATTCCAATTGTGCCTGCGCCACCAACGCCATCCGCAACCACAAGTATCCGAGGATGATGTAACCGCTGTACATCAGGTAATCCACTGATGCCGCGCCGACTTCGTCCGGATTTTTCATCGCAGCCATGCCGACCTGAGTGGTCAATTCGCCCCACTGCCGGTTCAGTTCGTTGAGTTGGGCCACATAAACCGCCAACTGCGGGTGCGCGGCATTCGCCGCACAGAATTTGTGGACGATTTTGGTGAAACCGCGCAGTAGCTTGCCCTGGCTGCCGAGGACCTTACGCCCGAGCAGGTCCAGCGCCTGAATACCGTTAGTGCCTTCATAGATCGGTGCGATGCGGCAATCACGCACCAGTTGTTCCATACCCCACTCACGGATGAAACCGTGCCCGCCAAATACCTGCATGCCGTGATTGGTCACCTCCAGGCCGGTGTCGGTCATGAAGGCCTTGCAGATAGGCGTCAGGAACGCCAACAGGTCTTCGGCGTCCTGGCGCGCTGTTTCATCCGCGCTCAGGTGCGCGACATCCAGCAATTGTGCGGTGAAGTAGGTCAGCGCGCGGTTGCCTTCGTTGAAAGCCTTCATGGTCAGCAACATCCGCCGTACATCGGGGTGCACGATAATTGGGTCGGCGGCTTTCTCCGGCGCTTTGGGTCCCGTCAGCGAGCGCATCTGCAAACGGTCGTTGGCGTACCTGATCGCGCCCTGGAAACTTGCCTCGCCCAGACACAAGCCTTGCATGCCGGTACCCAGCCGCGCATGGTTCATCATGGTGAACATGCAGTTCAGACCCTTGTTCGGTTCGCCGATCAAAAAACCCTGGGCGCCATCGAAATTCAGCACGCAGGTGGCCGAGGCCTTGATGCCCATTTTGTGTTCGATCGAGCCACAGGAGACGCCGTTGCGCTGGCCCGCTTCACCCGCTGCATCGGGCAAAAACTTGGGCACGATAAACAGCGAAATGCCTTTGGTCCCCGCCGGCGCATCCGGCAGTTTCGCCAGTACCAGGTGAATGATGTTGTCGCTCATGTCGTGCTCGCCGGCGGAGATGAAAATCTTGCTGCCGGAGATTGCGTAGCTGCCGTCGGCCTGAGGTACGGCGCGTGTCTTGATGATGCCCAGATCGGTGCCGCAATGAGCTTCGGTCAGGCACATGGTGCCGGTCCATTGGCCGGCGGTGAGTTTGCTCAAGTAAGTCTGTTTCTGTTCTTCGGTGCCGTGAGCATGGATCGCCGACATGGCACCGTGGGTCAGGCCGGGGTACATGCCCCATGAGGTGTTGCTCGAACCGACCATTTCACTGATGACCAGCCCCAGAGAGCTGGGCAAACCCTGGCCGCCGTAAGCCGGATCCGCCGCCAGACCATGCCAGCCACCCTCGACATATTGAGCGAAAGCCTGCTTGAACCCCGCAGGCGTGGTGACCTTGCCATTGTCGAAATGGCAGCCTTCTTCGTCGCCGCTACGGTTGAGCGGGGAGAGCACGTTTTCACAAAACTTCGCGCCCTCTTCCAGGATCGCACTCACCATGTCCGGGCTGGCATCGGTAGCCCCCAATGCGGCGTAGCTGCCGTGAAAATCGAAGACATGGTCGATCAAAAAGCGCATGTCGCGCAGGGGAGCTTTGTACTCAGGCATGGTCATTTCTCCGTCAGCAGATTTCTCCAACCTACTGCCGTCGACCACGCCCCACAATCACAGTGCAGACGCTGAATGCGCCATCATCACTCAACCGTAGCGGCGTCCATGCGCACGGCGCCACGACGGTTCTGCCCGAACGCCATCACGCAGTTGCGCCCCGCGCCCTTGGCGCTGTACAGCGCCTGGTCGGCTGATTTGAGCACCTCTTCCGGGGTGCGCTGGTCGATCCGCTCGGCGACTCCGATACTGACGGTCACCGACACGCTCGACGCACCGGATCCTGCACGGCGTTGGCGCCCCTGGTTGTCATCTTGCGGGCGGCTGTCCTGATTGCGCAGGTGAATGTTGTAGGTGGCGATGGATTCGCGGATGACTTCCAGGTGCGGCATGCATTCTTCGAGGGTTTTGCCTGCAAACACCAGGGCGAATTCCTCGCCACCGTAGCGATACGCCTTACCGCCGCCACCGATTTTCGACAGCTTGCTGGCGACCAATCGCAGCACCTGATCGCCGACATCATGGCCGTGGGTATCGTTGAATTTCTTGAAATGGTCGACGTCGCTCATGGCCAACACATAGTTGCGCCCCAACCGCTGCATGCGTTCATTCAACGCACGACGCCCCGGCAACCCGGTCAGCTCATCGCGGAATGCCATTTGATAGGCTTCGTGCGCAACGGCAGCGGCGATCATCAGCATCACCTGGCTGCACATGATGTTGAGGGTAAACGGCAGAATGAAGGTTTTCGGCAACATCCAGAATAATCCGAGCAAACCCACAAGCTGTGCGGCGTGAAGCGGCCTCGGGTTGCGCCAGTATTGGTATGCCAGCAGCACAAACGATGCGATGAACACTGGATAGGACAGCTGGATCAGGCTCATCCACGCACCGTGCAAGGCCGGCCAGCGAATCTCCGACAACCAGATCAGCAGCGCCTGCGGGTAACTCTGCTCGAGCCCCAATGCCACGCTGCCGACCGCCAGCAACACGGCAAAACGCGCGACCATGTCCTGAAACAAATGTGTTCGTTCTTGCCACGCCGCAAACACGCCGAACAGCAACGGCAACAACAAACAACACAGATGAAAAACCACGGCTGCGTCTTCACGCACCTTGCCGTTGTCGCGGTAGTAATCAGTCTGGGTGTCGAGCAGGAAATAGGCGATGTACACCGTGACCATCAGAAACAGTTCACGCTGGCGTCGGTAGACCGCGCAATATGCACCGCCCAGCAGCAGAACCAGGGTTGGCAGTACGTTGAACAGTGAGGTGAAGAAAACGTTCAGGTCCTTGACGTACGCAGCCGCAAGGCCCGCCAGCAAAAGCAGCAATGACGGTAGGAAATGACTGAAACGTACAGCGGAAGAACGCGGCAAGGGTAAAGCTCCGACCCGTCATATCAATAGATGGCATTGTGCCCACTACTGTAACGGCAGAAACCCCGATTTGCTGAGCGTTTTACTGAGGTATTTTCAATGGAGTTGGCGGCATCGCGATCACCAGTGATGCAAGGAGAAGTCTCGTGGGCGCACGCCAATGCAAAAAAAAACCGCTGATCCCGAAGGAGCAGCGGTTTTTGCAGAACTGCCTTAAGCCTTAGTAGCCCAGGTCGAAGTTCTCTTCTTTCATGTCCATCAGGTTGTTGGCACCCGAGAGCATGGTTGCAACGTGAGTGCGGGTACGCGGCAGGATGCGCTGGAAGTAGAAACGCGCGGTCTGCAGCTTGGCGGTGTAGAACGCCTCTTCGGAAGTGCCGGCAGCCAGTTTTTCCGCAGCCAGGCGCGCCATGTCGGCCCAGAAGTAGGCCAGGCAGGCGTAACCGGAGTACATCAGGTAGTCCACGGAGGCCGCGCCGACTTCTTCGCGATCTTTCATGGCAGCCATACCGACCTTCATGGTCAGCTCGCCCCATTCCTTGTTCAGTGCAGCCAGCGGAGCGACGAACTCTTGAACCGCTTCGTTGCCTTCGTTGGTCTGGCAGAACTTGTGGACGATCTTGGTGAAGCCTTTCAGGGCTTCGCCTTGGGTCATCAGCACTTTACGACCCAGCAGGTCGAGGGCCTGGATACCGGTGGTGCCTTCGTACAGCATCGAAATGCGGCTGTCGCGAACGTTCTGCTCCATGCCCCACTCAGCGATGAAACCGTGGCCGCCGTAGATCTGCACGCCGTGGTTGGCCGACTCGAAACCGACTTCGGTCATGAAGGCCTTGGCGATTGGAGTCATGAAGGCCAGCAGTGCGTCGGCTTTCTTCTTCTCTTCTTCGTCCACGCCATACTTGACGATGTCGACCTGTTTGGCCGTGAAGTAAACCATCGCACGGTTGCCTTCGGCGAACGCCTTCATGGTCAACAGCATGCGGCGTACGTCTGGGTGGACGATGATCGGGTCAGCGGCTTTGTCCGGCGCTTTCGGGCCAGTCAGCGAGCGCATTTGCAGACGGTCGCGAGCATATTTCAGACCGCCCTGGAAGCCGATCTCGGCGTGTGCCAGACCTTGCAGCGCAGTGCCCAGGCGTGCGGTGTTCATGAAGGTGAACATGCAGTTCAGGCCTTTGTTCGCCGGGCCGATCAGGTAACCGGTGGCCGCGTCGAAGTTCATCACGCAAGTGGCGTTGCCATGGATGCCCATCTTGTGTTCCAGGGAACCACAGGACACGGCGTTACGCGCACCGATCGAACCGTCTGCGTTCGGCAGGAATTTCGGCACGATGAACAGCGAGATGCCTTTGGTGCCAGCCGGTGCATCCGGCAGACGTGCCAGCACGATGTGGACGATGTTGTCGGCCATGTCGTGTTCGCCGGCCGAGATGAAGATCTTGGTGCCGGAGACTTTGTAGGAACCGTCGGCCTGAGGTTCGGCCTTGGTGCGCAGCATGCCCAGGTCGGTGCCGCAGTGCGGTTCGGTCAGGCACATGGTGCCGGTCCACTCGCCGGAAACCAGTTTGGTCAGGTAGGCATCTTGTTGCTCTGGGGTGCCGTGCTCGGAGATGGTGTTCATCGCACCGTGCGACAGGCCCGGGTACATGCCCCACGACCAGTTGGCCTCGCCAACCATTTCGCTGACAGCCAGACCCAGAGATTCCGGCAGGCCCTGGCCGCCGTGTTCTACGTCATGGGCCAGGCTTGGCCAGCCGCCTTCGACAAATTGCTTGTAGGCCTCTTTGAAGCCAGTCGGGGTCTTAACGCCGGACTCGCTCCAGGTGCAGCCTTCGGTATCACCCACACGGTTCAGCGGAGCCAGTACCTGCTCACAAAACTTGGCGCCTTCTTCGAGAATGGCGTCAACCATGTCCGGAGTTGCGTCCGCGCAAGCCGGAAGGCTCTGATAGTGCGCTTCGTAGCCGAGCAGTTCGTCACGAACGAAGCGAATATCACGCAAGGGGGCCTTGTAGTCAGGCATAGCGATAAACCTCTGCTGATGTAACCGGGAATGAACGACCGTGTTGATTTGTTGTGACGGTCAAACAGTTGTTTGAAACATACGTTTACGCCTAAATCTTGTCAAGCGTCGATCTTTTGCCGTTCGTCATCCGTTAAGGAAATAGCCGGCATACAGGCTGCGCAGCGCCGCCGCTACAGCAGCACGCAGTGAAGGAAAGATTAGTTTAGGGAGAAGGACTTACGCAGAAAAACGCCGCGAAATATCGCGGCGTTGGCAGTGCTGATTCAGCAGGAGATCAGGCGAACGTATCGATCAACGTTCCAAGCACTTCATCGGATGCCTTGGCGACCTTGGCGCCCAGTTCAACCTGAAATTTGCCCTGAGACATCTCGACCATGTTGCTGGCCAGGTCCGATTGCTGACTGCGGTCGACAGAACGCAGGCGATCGACCTGGGCATCCGAGGACTGGCTGGTGACCGCACGTTCGATGGTGTTGTTGGCGATCTGGCCCGCGGCTTGATCGACACGGTTCTGCCCTGTCTGAATAGTGCTCAGACCGGCATAAAAAGCGCTGTTACCTGAGATTTCCATGGGAGAACTCGTCCTTGCAAAGGATTACCAACACACATTGAAGCAGACCTGCGCAGAAAACGCCCGACAAAAACCCTAATGGCACTGTGCCTTGTCATAGGCAAATTCTAGTCCAGCAGGTCCAGTTGGAGATGTTCCGCCACGGCTTCGGCCGTCACCAGCTTGAGCTTGGGCACCCGTCCCAGGCAAGGCGCCGGTATGCGCTCGGCCAGGGTCGCGAGGTTTTCCTCCAGGCGCGAAGTCTTCGGGTCGATGATGTTGGCCACCCAGCCCGCCAGTTGCAAACCGTCCCGGGCAATCGCTTCGGCCGTGAGCAGCGCATGGTTGATGCAGCCCAGGCGCACGCCGACCACCAGGATCACGGGCAGACCCAATGCCATCGCCAGATCCGACAGGTTGTCCTGATCCGCCAATGGCACGCGCCAGCCGCCGGCGCCTTCGATCAAGGTGAAGTCGGCCTGCATATCGAGAATCTGCCGCATCGGCGTCGCCAGCGATTGCACGGTCAGCGCGATGCCCGCCTCGCGGGCGGCCAGGTGCGGGGCAATGGCCGGTTCCAGCGCCACCGGATTGACCTGGGGATAAGTCAACGGCAGCGAACATTCTGCCAACAATGCCAGCGCATCGGCGTTACGCAGCCCCTTGGGCGTCACGGTACAACCGGAGGCCACCGGTTTACCGGCTGCGGTGCTCAGGCCGGCAGTTCGAGCGGCATGCAACAGACCTGCGGCCACCGTGGTTTTGCCGACATCGGTGTCGGTACCGGTGATGAAATAGGCTGCGCTCATAAGGGTTTCTCCAAAACGGCGTACACCACTTGATAAGTCGCCGGCAGGCCCTCGGCCTGACGAAACTGCTCATAAGCCTCGACCAGCCCCAGTATCCGCGCCCGTCCCGTCAAACCGCCAGGGCGCCCTGGGTTGAGGTTGTGCGCGCCCAGGGCCTTGAGTTCATGGGTCAGGCTGCGCACGTCCGGGTAATGCAATACATGCGCTCGGGTTTCCAGCGTGAGCGGCTGCAAGCCGCTGGCCGCACACAGCTGTTGATAAACAGCGAATTCGCGGAAGCGGTTGACATGCACCATGCCATCGACCTGACGCCAGCTGTCGCGTAACTCGTACAACGTACCCACGCACAGACTAGCAAATGCGAAAACACCGCCCGGCTTCAGTACGCGGTAAGCCTCGCTGAGTACCGAGGTGAAGTCCGCACACCACTGCACGGCCAGGCTGGAAAAGATCAGATCGCAAGTGGCATCGCGCAATGGCAGGCGCTCGGCGTCGCCCGCGATGAAATGCGCAGCACCGCCCAAGGGCCGGGCGTGATTGAGCATGCCCTCGGCGATGTCCAGCGCCACCCCGTGACCGAGCGGGAAGCGTTCGCCCAATGCACGACTGAAATGCCCGGTGCCACAGCCAAGGTCCAGCCATCGCTGCGCAGTGAACGACGCCGGTAACCGGCCCAGCAATTGATTGCCGACATCTCGCTGCAACTCGGCCACGCTGTCGTAGCTCGCCGCGGCGCGGGAAAAAGAAGCCGCAACCTGGCGTTTGTCGGGCAAGCCGCCGGGCAGGTTGGGAAGGGATAAATCAGTCATCGCCGGACTCATGCAAAAAGGCCTGGATCGCCCCCGCCACACCGTGGGGGTCTTCCAGAAGAAACGCGTGGCCGGCCTGTTCAATCAGACCGATTTCGATATCCGGGGTTAACGCGAACAACTCGCCTGCCGCCTCAGCGGGAACCAGACCATCAAGGCCAGCAAACAGATGCAGCTGCGGGCCGCGAAAGGCCTGCAAGGCGTGGCGGGTATCGAGCTGCGCAAGCACGTCCAGACCGCTCAGCAACACCGAGGCCGCCGTATGTGGCGCGCCGCCGAGCAGCAGCCGCGACAAACCGCGCGGGTCTTCGGCACCTTGGGCGCAAAGCAGCGAAAAGCGTTTCAATGTCGTGCGCGGGTCCGCCCTGCAACCTGCCAGAAACGCATCGAAGGTTTCACCGGGCATCGCGCTCGGCCATTGGTCATGGGCGACAAAACAAGGGTTGCTCGCCAGCGTCAGCAGACCACAACAACGATCACCACGACGCGCCGCCAATTCGGAGGCGAGCATGCCTCCCAGGGACCAGCCGCCAAGCCAGGCATCCTGGGGCAACATCGAGTCGAGTTCATCGAGCCATTCTTCAAGGTCGCTGGATACCAGCTCCGGCAGTGGCTCGATTTCCACCCGCAGATGTTCATCCAGGCCTTGCAAGGCGGCCGCCAGCGGCTCCAGCGGCGAAACGCCAAGGCCCCAGCCAGGCAGCAGAATCAGTCGATCACGCATGGCTTGGCTCCGGTCCCAGTTGTTCGAAACAATCGGCCAGTCCTTCTAACAATAGCTGCACTTGCGACTCGCTATGGGCGGCGCTCAGGGTCACACGCAAACGGGCGCTGCCGGCGGGCACGGTCGGTGGACGAATGGCGGTCACCATCAGCCCGCGCTCGCGCAACATCTGCGACAAACGCACCGCCCTGGCGGCGTCGCCGATCATGATCGGCTGGATCGGTGTGAAACTGTCCATCAGCTGCAGGCCAATCTGCTCGGCGCCTTGACGGAACTGGCGGATCAGCGCTTGCAGATGCTCACGGCGCCAATGTTCGCTGCGCAACAGTTCAAGACTTTTGAGTGTGGCGCAGGCCAGTGCGGGCGGCTGGCTGGTGGTGTAAATGTAGGGGCGGGCAAACTGAATCAGGCTTTCGATCAGCTCTTCACTGCCGGCGACAAATGCCCCCGCCGTGCCGAATGCCTTGCCGAGGGTGCCGACCAGTACCGGCACTTCTTCCATGCTCAGGCCGAAATGCTCGACGATGCCGCCGCCATTGGCGCCTAGCGGACCGAAACCATGCGCATCATCGACCATCAACCATGCGCCCTTGGCCTTGGCTTGCCGGGCCAGCGCGGGCAGGTCGGCGATGTCGCCGTCCATGCTGAACACGCCATCGGTGACCACCAGGGTATTGCCGCTGGCTTTCTCAAGCCGAGTAGCCAGGCTCGCGGCATCGTTATGCAAGTAGCGGCTGAACCGCGCGCCCGACAACAGTCCCGCGTCCAGTAATGAAGCATGGTTGAGTCGGTCTTCCAGCACCGTGTCCCCCTGCCCCACCAGCGCGGTCACCGCGCCAAGGTTGGCCATGTAACCAGTGGTGAACAGCAATGCGCGCGGGCGGCCGGTCAGATCGGCGAGTGCTTCTTCCAGCGCGTGATGCGGTCCACTGTGGCCGATGACCAGGTGCGATGCTCCGCCGCCGACGCCCCATTTCAAGGCGCCGGCGCGCCAGGCTTCGATCACTTGCGGGTGATTGGCCAGACCCAGGTAATCGTTGTTACAGAACGCCAGCAGCGGCTGGCCATCGACCACCACTTGCGGGCCTTGCGGGCTTTCGAGCAGCGGACGCTGGCGATAGAGGTTTTCGGCACGACGGGCAGCCAGGCGTGCGGCGAGATCGAAAGACATGCAGGCCTCGGACAATCAAAGCACCAATATTAGGGTGAACACAGACCCTGTGGGAGCGGGCTTGCCCGCGATAGCGATCTTCCAGTCGACATCCTTTTTGAATGTGACTGCGCGATCGCGGGCAAGCCCGCTCCCACAGGGTTCAGCATTCCAGCCAATCAAAATTGCGAAGCGCTTAAACCGCCGCGTTATAGAACTGCTCGCTGCTCTTCTGCTCCACCAATGCCTGTTCGATCGCCGCCTGATGCACTTCGTCAGCGTGCTCTTCGCGGGCTTCCGGCAGGATGCCCAGACGCGAGAACAGCTGCATGTCTTTGTCGGCCTGCGGGTTGGCGGTGGTCAGCAGTTTTTCACCGTAGAAAATCGAGTTGGCGCCGGCGAAGAACGCCAGGGCCTGCATCTGCTCGTTCATCGCTTCGCGGCCGGCGGACAGGCGCACGTGGGATTGCGGCATCAGGATCCGCGCAACCGCGAGCATACGGATGAAGTCGAACGGGTCGATGTCCTCGGCGTTTTCCAGTGGTGTACCGGCGACTTTCACCAGCATGTTGATCGGCACCGATTCCGGATGCTCCGGCAGGTTGGCCAACTGGATCAGCAGGTTGGCGCGATCATCGAGGGACTCGCCCATGCCGAGGATGCCGCCCGAGCAGATCTTCATCCCTGAATCACGCACGTAGGCCAGGGTTTGCAGGCGCTCGCTGTAGGTGCGGGTGGTGATGATGCTGCCGTAGAACTCGGGGGATGTATCGAGGTTGTGGTTGTAGTAATCCAGACCGGCCTTGGCCAGCGCTTCGGTCTGCTCCTGATCGAGGCGACCCAGGGTCATGCAGGTTTCCAGACCCAGCGCTTTCACGCCTTCCACCATTTTCAATACGTAAGGCATGTCTTTGGCCGATGGATGTTTCCACGCGGCGCCCATGCAGAAGCGGGTCGAGCCGATGGCTTTGGCGCGGGCGGCCTCTTCGAGGACCTTCTGCACTTCCATCAGTTTTTCTTTTTCCAGGCCGGTGTTGTAGTGACCAGACTGTGGACAATATTTGCAATCTTCTGGGCAGGCACCGGTCTTGATCGACAACAGGGTCGACACCTGGACGCGATTGGCGTCGAAATGCGCGCGGTGCACCGTCTGCGCCTGGAACAGCAGGTCATTGAAGGGTTGAACGAAGAGTGCTTTGACTTCGGCCAAAGTCCAGTCATGACGCAGGGTTGCAGTGGTGCTGGCGCTCATGGGCGTTTCCTTTGTTTTATGCTGGGCAAGCGACTGGGGACGGAATACCCACAGGCGTAACACGGATGTTCGGCATATTTAAGGAAGAGCAATGCGCTGTCAACCACGCTACGAAAGACAGGTTTACATCTGGTTAAAAAATAAACAAATTTGTTTGTTGTGTGATGAATTGGCCGATGGGGCCGCGCCCATCTGCATGGCCTGCGAAACCGAGTTACCTTGGCTCGGCGATCACTGCCTGAGTTGCGCACTGCCGTTGCCCGCGGCCGGCCTGACGTGCGGCCAATGCCTGAAACAGCCACCGGCCTTCGAAAAGGTCATTGCTCCCTGGACCTACAGTTTTCCAGTAGACAGCCTGATTACCCGTTTCAAGCACAGCGCCAAGTGGCCGTTTGGCCACTTGCTCGCCGAACTGCTCACCCAGGCGCTGCAACATCGTTTCGCCGATGATCTGCCGGTTCCCGATGCATTGGTTCCGGTGCCACTGGCGCCCAAACGCTTGCGCCAACGCGGGTTCAATCAGGCGGCAATGCTGGCTCGCTGGTTGAGCGTTCACCTCGGCTTGCCTTCCGATGAGCAGCTGCTATCAAGGCCTCAAGACACCAGTGCCCAACAGAATTTGAACGCGGTGGCGCGCAAGATGAACTTGCGCCACGCTTTCGTTCTGACGCCCGGCGGGTCGGTGAAGGGTCGTCACCTAGCGCTGGTGGACGATGTGCTGACAACCGGCGCCACTGCGCAAGCATTGGCTCGTCTGCTGATGGACGCCGGTGCCGCACGGGTCGATGTCTATTGCCTGGCCCGCACGCCCAAACCGGGGGACGCTCCTTGACTTGACTCGTACGTCCTTAGCAGCCAACGTCCTTTCCATCGTCACAACCCAAAGCGTCTGCCATGTCCTTGCCCAGTTTGTTGTCCCAGCACATTGTCCGCCGTCCGCAGCGCATCGCCCTGCTGCAACACATCGCTGAACAGGGTTCGATCACCCGTGCCGCAAAAAGCGCGGGGCTGAGCTACAAGGCAGCCTGGGATGCCATCGATGAGCTGAACAACCTCGCGCAAAAACCGTTGGTGGAGCGCAGTGTCGGTGGCAAGGGCGGTGGCGGCGCCAAACTGTCCAGCGAGGGCGAGCGGGTATTGCGCCTGTATCAGAAATTGCAGGCGTTACAGGCTCAGGTGCTGGAAGCCGCTGAAGACGCCAGCGACCTGGACCTGCTCGGTCGCCTGATGTTGCGCACCAGTGCGCGCAACCAACTGCATGGTACGGTCGCCGCAATCGAGCCTCAGGGGCGAAACGACCTGATTCGCCTGGCAATGGCTGAACACCTGGTCATCGAAGCACAAATCACCCACGACAGTACCGAACGACTGGAGCTGCAAATCGGTACCGAAGTCGTCGCGTTGATCAAGGCCGGTTGGCTTGATCTGATGGCGATCGACTCTGGCGAAACGCCAGGCAACAATTGCTTGAACGGCATTATCGACAAGATCCTGGATGCAGACGACGGCCCCAGCGAAGTACGTATCTCCCTGCCCAACGGCTTGACCCTGTGTGCCTTGGCCGAACCCGGGCATTTGCAGTCCCAGGGACTTGGCAGCGGCAAGCCCGTGCGCGTCGAGTTTTCACCGTCCCGGGTTCTGCTGGGCACTCCTTTGTAAACGCGCTGCAACAAAACCTTCATCACTGATCACTAAGGTGACTGCAAAAACCGCAGGGAGCCTGATGTGAGCCTATTAGAAGACAACCAACCCACCGACCTCGAACAAATGGTCGGCCTCAGCCGTCGCGGATTCATCAGCGCGGGTGCCTTGTGCGGCGCCGCCATGTTCCTCGGTGGTAACTTGTTGAGCCGCAGCGTGCTGGCCGCCAGTGTCAGCGCCGGCAACAGCAAGCTGCTGGGGTTCGAGAGCATTCCCGCCGCCACCGCCGACAGCATCAGCCTGCCGCCAGGCTACAAATCTTCGGTGTTGATCAGTTGGGGCCAGCCCCTGCACAAAAACGGTCCGGCATTCGATCCGAGCGGCAATGGCAGCGCCGAGCAGCAGGAAGTCCAGTTCGGCGACAACAACGACGGCATGAGCCTGTTCGCCTTTCCCGGGGACGAGCATCGCGCGCTGATGGCGATCAACAACGAATACACCAACTATCGCTACCTTTACCCCCAGGGCGGCATGCCGCAATCGGCGCAAGACGTGCGCAAAGCCCTGGCTTGCGAAGGCGTGTCGGTGATTGAAGTGCAACGCAAGGACGGCCACTGGCAATTCGTTCAGGATTCGCGTTACAACCGACGCATCCATGGCAATTCACCGATCAGGCTGAGCGGCCCTGCCGCCGGACATGACTTGCTGAAAACCAGTGCCGATCCGCAGGGTAAAACCGTCCTCGGAACGTTCCAGAATTGCGCCAACGGCCAGACACCGTGGGGCACTTACCTGACCTGCGAAGAGAACTTCACCGATTGCTTCGGCAGCACCAATGCCGAACAGAAATTCGACGCCGCGCAGAAACGCTATGGCGCGGTGGTCTCCAGCAAAGAGATCAACTGGCATCAACACGATTCGCGTTTCGACCTGGCGAAAAATCCCAACGAACTCAACCGACATGGCTGGGTGGTCGAGATTGATCCGTTCGACCCGCAATCGACCCCGGTCAAGCGCACCGCGCTGGGGCGCTTCAAACACGAAAACGCCGCCCTCACACAAACCCGTGACGGGCATGCGGTGGTTTACATGGGCGACGATGAGCGCGGCGAATTCATCTACAAATTCGTCAGCCGCGACAAAATCAACCTCCAGAATCCCAAGGCCAACCGCGACCTGCTCGATCACGGCACCTTGTACGTGGCACGGTTCGACGCCGGTGACGGCAATGCCGATCATCCCAAAGGCCAGGGTGAATGGATCGAGTTGACCCACGGCAAGAACGGCATCGATGCCGACAGTGGTTTTGCCGATCAAGCCGAGGTGTTGATCAATGTGCGTCTGGCGGCAAGCGTCGTGAAAGCCACGCGCATGGACCGCCCGGAATGGATCGTGGTCAGTCCCAAGGATGGCCAGGTCTACTGCACGCTGACCAACAACGCCAAACGCGGTGAAGACGGGCAACCGGTGGGCGGACCAAACCCGCGGGAGAAAAACGTCTACGGGCAAATTCTGCGCTGGCGCACCGATCGTGATGATCACGGTTCGAAAACCTTTGCCTGGGATCTTTTTGTGGTGGCCGGCAACCCGCAAGTACACGCGGGAACACCAAAGGGTGGCTCGTCGAACATCACCCAGCAGAACATGTTCAACAGCCCCGACGGTCTGGCGTTCGATGATGCCGGGCGGTTGTGGATTCAAACCGATGGCGATGCCAGCAACGCCGGAGATTTCGCCGGCATGGGCAACAACCAGATGCTCTGCGCCGATCCGGTGAGCGGGGAAATTCGTCGTTTCATGGTCGGACCGATTGGCTGTGAAGTGACGGGGATCAGTTTCTCACCCGATCAAAAAACCCTGTTTGTCGGAATCCAGCATCCGGGTGAAAACGGCGGTTCAACCTTCCCCGAGCATTTGCCCAATGGCAAGCCGCGGTCTTCGGTGATAGCGATCAGCCGGGAAGATGGCGGGATTGTCGGCGCCTGATTTGGATCGTCCGCCACTGATCGTTCCTACACTCTGCGTGGGAATGGCTCAACGGACGCTCCGCGTTCGGCTTTTGGGACGCAGAGCGTCCCTGGCTGCATTCCCACGCAGAGCGTGGGAACGATCCCCCTTGCAGCCCCGTCTGCGCTACCATGCCTGGCCGGACGCAGCAGCCTGCTGCGCGCAGGAGTCAGCATGGCCCACCCGTTTGAAACCCTCACCCCAGACCTCGTGCTCGATGCCGTCGAGAGCATCGGCTTCCTCAGCGACGCGCGCATCCTGGCGCTCAACAGCTACGAGAATCGTGTCTATCAAGTCGGCATCGAAGACTGCGAGCCGCTGATCGCCAAGTTCTATCGTCCGCAGCGCTGGAGCAACGAAGCGATTCTGGAGGAACACCAGTTCACCTTCGAACTTGCCGGGGTTGATGTACCCGTGGTTGCGCCGCTGATCCACAACGGTGAAACGCTGCACGAACACAAAGGCTTTCGCTTCACCCTGTTCCCTCGCCGCGGTGGTCGTGCGCCGGAGCCGGGCAACCTCGATCAGTTGTATCGCCTGGGGCAACTGCTCGGGCGCTTGCATGCAGTGGGTTCGACCAAGCCGTTCGAGCATCGCGAAGCCCTGGCAGTCAAGAACTTCGGCCATGACTCACTGGCAACCTTGCTCGAAGGCAATTTCATCCCGCGCAGTTTGCTCCCGGCCTACGAGTCCGTCGCCCGCGATCTGCTCAAGCGTGTGGAAGATGCCTACAGCAACACACCGCACCAGAACATCCGCATGCACGGCGACTGTCACCCCGGCAACATGATGTGCCGCGACGAAATGTTCCATATCGTCGATCTCGACGACTGTCGCATGGGTCCGGCGGTCCAGGACATCTGGATGATGCTGGCGGGTGATCGGCAGGATTGCCTGGGGCAACTGTCGGAATTGATGGACGGCTACAACGAATTCCACGACTTCGACCCGCGGGAGCTGGCGCTGATCGAACCCTTGCGTGCCCTGCGCCTGATGCACTACAGCGCCTGGCTTGCCCGCCGCTGGGACGACCCGGCCTTTCCGCGCAGTTTTCCGTGGTTCGGCAGCGAACGCTATTGGGGCGATCAGGTGTTGGCGTTGCGTGAGCAGTTGGCGGCGCTCAACGAAGAACCCCTGAAGTTGTTCTAACCCCTGTAGGAGCGAGGCTTGCCCGCGAAGAACGAAAACGCGGTACATCAGGCATACCACGTTAGCGTTCTTCGCGGGCAAGCCTCGCTCCTACACAATCCTCTATACATCTATACAATCCCTTCTTTGTTAGCTGCCTAAGCAAGGACTCTGCATGCAAGCCGCCAACCCGCGTCGCGGGTACATATTGGGCCTGAGTGCCTACATCATCTGGGGACTTTTCCCGCTTTACTTCAAAGCCATCGCCAGCGTTCCCGCCGTGGAGATCATCATCCACCGCGTGCTCTGGTCGGCGCTGTTTGGTGCCTTGCTGCTGATGGTCTGGAAGCACCCGGGCTGGTGGCGTGAGCTGCGTGATAATCCGAAGCGACTGACGATCCTCGCCTTGAGCGGCACATTGATCGCGGCCAACTGGCTGACCTATGTCTGGTCGGTGAATAACGGGCGCATGCTCGAAGCCAGCCTTGGTTACTACATCAATCCGCTGGTGAACGTGCTGCTGGGCATGCTGATCCTCGGCGAGCGGCTGCGCCGCATGCAATGGATTGCGGTGGGGCTGGCGGCCGTGGGCGTAGCGCAACAGGTATGGCAAGTCGGCAGTCTGCCGTGGGTGTCGCTGGTGTTGGCTCTGACCTTCGGTTTCTACGGGCTGATTCGCAAGCAGGCACCCGTGAAGGCCCTGCCCGGGCTGGTGGTGGAAACCTGGATGCTGGTGCCGATCGCCATTGCCTGGTTGTTGCTCAATCCGACCGCCAGCAGTGCTCAGGCCGAATTCTGGACGACCTCCGAGGCCTGGTGGTTGGTGGCGGCAGGTCCGGTGACGCTGGTACCGCTGGTGTGTTTCAACGCCGCCGCGCGGCATTTGCCCTACACCACACTGGGCTTCCTCCAGTACCTGGCGCCGACGTTGGTGTTGTTGCAGGCGGTACTGCTGTTTGACGAACACTTGTCGTCCAGCACCTTGGTGGCCTTCATGTTTATCTGGGCAGGCCTGGCCGTTTACAGCGTCGATGCGTGGCTCAGTTTGCGTCGCCGCGCCTGATCAAAAAACGTACAAACCTCCACAGGCCACGTATTCCGTGGCCTGCATCGTTCCTTCCCAAGGTTATCCACAGCGTGATCCCCGCCGTTTGTGCGCAAGTCACTGAAACTGCTGGTTTTTTGATCAGATCCTGAAAAGCCCCGGCCGGCGTGGCCTGGCGGGCTGTCTCTACAGGTTATCCACAGGCAGGTGCACGTTAAACTTGGATAACCGGGTCACGGTTCACTGCGCAGCACCAGTTCCACCATCAGATCATCCGCCAGGGTTTCCAGGCGTGATTGCAGCACGTCCAGAGAAAGGGTCAATGGCACCGCCAGAATCGCCTCGGCGTGGAACAACGGCTCGCTGCTCATCGGCGCTGGACGCACTTCCGTCACCAACCTTTCCAGGTTCACCCCCTGCTCGCTCAACAACCGGGTGATGTCTCGCACGATACCGGGGCGATCATTGCCCACCAATTCCATGGCAATCGGCTTCCAGGTGCAGGACTGTTCGATGCCGCTTTCGGCGATCAACACGCGAATGCCCTGAGCGGACAATGCCTGTAGGGCATCGACTAATGCGTCGTAGGCTTCTGCCGGCACGCCCACCCGAAGAATCCCGGCGAATTGCCCGGCCATGCGCGACATGCGGCTTTCCAGCCAGTTGCCGCCCTGCTCGGCAATGCATTGGGCAATGCGCTCGACCTGCCCTGGCTTGTCCGGTGCAAAAACGGTGAGTACGAGGTGGTCCATGGCGCAGCCCTCTGGTCATGACTCTTGTTATAGAAAACCAAGTATAGGCAAGGGGCTGGAATCGGCTTGGCTGTGGCGAGGGAGCTTGCTCCCGCTCGACTGCGAAGCAGTCGTAAATACGTTTGGGCTTGCTTCGCAAGCCAGCGGGAGCAAGCTCCCTCGCCACGGGAAACATAGCTCCATAGCCGCAAACCAAAGATTATGTGTACAACTTTTTATATTTAACTGGAACAATCTCATGGTTTTTTGAGAACATCCCGATCCCCGACGTGACTGCAATGCGTCATGGGGTCGCAGAACGACGTAATTAGTCTAATTTTCACAAGCGCAATTGATCATGTAGTATGCCGCAGCGCGCACTACATAACGTTGGATCGATGTCTGCCACAGCCGCAGCCACATCCCTGAAAGCCCCGTCAGCAAGGCCCTCAAGCCGTTGATCGGTCACCACCCAGCCGTCAGAAATGGCATGTACTGGTCGCAGGGTTTGTGGTTTAAATGGCCAGAGGCTTCATTGTTAAATTGAAGAGCTGAAAAGCGAAATAGCTGAGCAGAGTGAGGCAAGCAATGACTGAACACGTTCAAGTCGGTGGCCTGCAGGTCGCCAAAGTCCTGTTCGACTTCGTGAACAACGAAGCCATTCCCGGTACCGGCCTCACCGCCGATAAGTTCTGGGCCGGTGCAGACAAGGTCATTCATGACCTGGCACCGAAGAACAAAGCCCTACTCGCCAAACGCGATGATTTCCAGGCGCGTATCGACGCCTGGCACCAGGAACGCGCCGGTCAGGCGCACGACGCCGTGGCCTACAAAGCCTTCCTGCAAGACATCGGTTATCTGCTGCCAGAAGCGGCCGATTTCCAGGCAACGACGCAAAACGTCGATGAAGAAATCGCCCGCATGGCCGGTCCACAACTCGTGGTCCCGGTGATGAACGCCCGCTTCGCTCTCAATGCTTCGAACGCCCGCTGGGGTTCGCTGTACGACGCGCTCTACGGCACCGACGCCATCAGCGAAGCTGACGGTGCGGAAAAAGGCAAAGGCTACAACAAGGTTCGTGGCGACAAGGTCATCGCCTTCGCCCGCGCCTTCCTCGACGAAGCGGCGCCACTGGCAGCCGGTTCCCACGTCGATTCCACCGCCTATAAAATCGTCGACGGCAAACTGGTCGTCGCGCTCAAGGGCGGCAGCAACAGTGGCCTGCGCAACGATGCGCAACTGATCGGTTTCCAGGGCGATGCTTCGGCACCGACCGCGATCCTGCTGAAAAACAACGGCCTGCATTTCGAAATCCAGGTCGACGCCAGCACTCCGGTTGGCCAGACCGATGCCGCCGGCGTCAAAGACATCCTGATGGAAGCCGCGCTGACCACCATCATGGACTGCGAAGACTCGGTTGCCGCCGTTGATGCCGATGACAAAGTGGTGATCTACCGCAACTGGCTCGGCTTGATGAAAGGCGACCTGTCGGAAGAAGTCGCCAAGGGTGGCAAGACGTTTACCCGCACCATGAACCCCGACCGCACCTACACCGGTGTCGACGGTAACGCGGTGAACCTGCACGGTCGCTCGTTGTTGTTCGTGCGCAACGTGGGTCACCTGATGACCATCGATGCGATCCTCGACAAAGATGGCAATGAAGTGCCGGAAGGTATTCTCGATGGCCTGGTGACCTGCCTGGCAGCGATGCACAACCTGAACGGCAACACCACGCGCAAGAACACCCGCACCGGCTCCATCTACATTGTGAAGCCGAAGATGCACGGCCCTGAAGAAGCGGCGTTCACCAACGAACTGTTCGGCCGCATCGAAGACGTGCTGGGCCTGGCGCGCAATACCCTCAAGGTCGGGATCATGGACGAGGAACGCCGTACCACGGTCAACCTCAAGGCTTGCATCAAGGCTGCCAGCGAGCGCGTGGTGTTCATCAACACCGGTTTCCTCGACCGCACGGGCGACGAAATCCACACCTCCATGGAAGCCGGCCCGATGGTGCGCAAGGCCGACATGAAGGCGGAAAAATGGATCGGTGCCTACGAGAACTCCAACGTCGATATCGGTTTGAGCACCGGCCTGCAGGGTCGCGCACAGATCGGTAAAGGCATGTGGGCAATGCCTGACCTGATGGCAGCGATGCTCGAACAGAAAATCGCTCACCCACTGGCCGGCGCCAACACGGCCTGGGTCCCGTCGCCAACTGCCGCTGCCCTGCACGCGCTGCACTACCACAAGGTTGACGTGTTCGCCCGTCAGGCCGAACTGGCCAAGCGTGCTCACGCGTCGGTGGACGACATTCTGACCATCCCGCTGGCAGTGAATCCGCAGTGGACCGCCGAGCAAATCAAGAACGAACTGGACAACAACAGCCAGGGCATTCTCGGTTACGTCGTGCGCTGGATCGACCAGGGCGTTGGCTGTTCGAAAGTGCCGGACATCAACGATGTCGGCCTGATGGAAGACCGTGCCACGCTGCGTATTTCGAGCCAGCACATCGCCAACTGGCTGCGTCACGGCATCGTCACCGAAGAGCAAGTGATGGAAAGCCTCAAGCGCATGGCGCCGGTGGTTGACCGTCAGAACGCTGGTGATGCGCTGTACCGTCCATTGGCACCAGACTTCGACAGCAACATCGCCTTCCAGGCGGCGGTCGAGTTGGTGATCGAAGGCACCAGGCAGCCGAACGGCTACACCGAGCCGGTCCTGCACCGTCGTCGTCGCGAGTTCAAGGCTGCCAACGGCCTGTAACGAACGTTTACGCCGGACAAGAAAAGCCCTGATCTCTCGATCAGGGCTTTTTTTTGGGCATCACGGGCGCTGCCTTCACGGACAAGCCTCGCTCCTACAGGTCTTGCACGAAGCGCGGCTTGCCCGCGAAGACGATCGAACAAGCCAAACCCATCATCGGTCAGGGCTCCATCCCCAACTCATGCTTGACCAGCCCCAGCAATTTGCCGGTATCGATGGGCTTGAGCAAAAAATCCACCACGCTCAAATGCATGGCGGCGATGGCGTCTTTCACGTCGGCATCACCGGACACAATGATGATCGGCATCGCCGCCCGTACCGATTCACGGACCTGGCGGATCAGATCGAGGCCATCGACATTGCCCATCCGCAAATCGGTGATGATCAAACCAATCGCGGGTTTCTCTTCCAGCATTTTCAATGCTGTTTCGCCGCTCGCCGCGGTCAGGCAACGAATCCCGTCCAACCCGAGGATCTCTGACAGCAGCTCCCGGGCATCTTTATCGTCATCGACGATCAACACCCGTTGCGGCGGCAAGTCAGGTTCCTGCATGACTGCACTCAGCGCTTCACGCTCGGCGTCACTCAAAATATCGTGGTCGGACATGGCGTTCTCTACATGTTCAATTCATTTCCCTAGCACAGTGGTGAGACATCGCTAAGCAGACCTTCAATGTGCACTTCGTCGGAATATTTTCCAATAGGGGTTAGGTAAGGTTTTTCTCACATTTAGGTAGGGTTTTTCAGACGCTGCCTCACGTTTACGTCCTACCTAGACTTACGTCCAATGGGCACCCCGCTCGCAGGGGTCGACCATGGGTGAGTCATCCGACAACAACAACTCCAAAAAAGACTGCGGTAATGGTTATGAGTAAAGCGGACGCCTTCACACAGGCAGGGAAAACCGCGGTGTTGCAGAACATCCAGGGCACTCTGCAATTTCTTCAGCGATTCCCGCCTTTCAACCAGATGGAACACGCCCACCTGGCGTACCTGGTTGAACAATGTCAGCTGCGTTTTTATGCCCCCGGCGAAAGCATCATCAAGCCTGCCGAGGGCCCGGTTGAACATTTCTATATCGTCAAACAGGGCCGGGTCGTAGGCGAGCGCCCCCATTCGGCCAAGGGCGGTACCGAAACCACTTTCGAGATCACCACCGGCGAGTGTTTTCCCCTGGCGGCATTGCTGGGAGAGCGTGCGACGCGCACTGAACATCTGGCAGCCGAAGACACCTTTTGCCTACAGCTGAACAAACTCGCATTTATCAAGCTCTTCGCCATTTCCGGCACATTCCGTGACTTTGCCCTACGCGGCGTGAGCAGCCTGCTGGATCAGGTCAATCAGCAGGTCCAGCAGAAAGCCGTGGAAACCCTTGGCACGCAGTATTCGCTCAATACCCGTTTGGGTGAATTGGCCATGCGCCATCCGGTCATGTGCAGTCCGGCGACGCCCCTGCGCGAGGCCGTGACCCTGATGCACGAGCAGCAGGTGGGCAGCATTGTGGTGGTTGATGAACAGCAAGCGCCGCTGGGGATTTTCACCCTGCGCGACCTGCGGCACGTGGTGGCCAATGCTGCCTGTGATTTTGCCGAAGCCATCGAACGCCACATGACACCCTCGCCGTTTTACCTCACACCGGACCACAGCGCGTTCGACGCCGCGATCGCCATGACCGAGCGGCATATCGCCCATGTCTGCCTGGTCAAGGACCAACGCCTGTGTGGCGTGGTGTCCGAGCGCGATCTGTTTTCACTGCAGCGGGTCGACCTGGTGCACCTGGCGCGGACCATCCGCAACGCTCCGCGGGTGGAAAATCTGGTGGCCATGCGCGGCGAGATCGGCCAATTGGTCGAGCGCATGCTGGCCCACGGTGCGTCCTCGACCCAGATCACCCACATCATCACCCTGCTCAACGATCACACCGTGTGCCGGGTGATTGAACTGACCCTCGCCGAGAAAGGTGATCCGGGCGTCGCGTTCAGTTGGTTGTGTTTCGGCAGCGAAGGCCGTCGCGAGCAAACGCTGCACACCGATCAGGACAACGGCATTCTGTTCGAAGCCCGCGACGCAGCCCATGCTGCCGAAATCCGCGGCAAGTTGCTGCCCATCGCCCATCAGATCAACCAAAGCCTGGCGTTGTGCGGCTTCACCCTGTGCAAGGGCAACATCATGGCCGGTAACCCCGAGCTGTGCTTGTCCCGTGTCGAGTGGGCGCGTCGCTTCGCCGCGTTCATCCGCGAGGCCACGCCGGAAAACCTGCTGGGTTCGAGTATCTATTTCGATCTGCGTGTGGTCTGGGGCAACGAGCAAGGTTGTGAGCAGTTGCGCCGCGGGATTCTCGACCAGGTCGCCGACAACCGCTTGTTCCAGCGCATGCTGGCCGAAAACGCGCTGCGCAATCGCCCGCCTGTAGGGCGTTTCCGCGAGTTTGTACTGGCCCGAAAGAATGGCGAGAAAGCCACACTGGACTTGAAGATTCAGGGCCTGACGCCCTTCGTCGACGGGGCGCGACTGCTTGCCCTGGCCCATGGCATCGAAACCAACAACACCCTGGAGCGTTTTCGCCAACTGGTGGACAAAGAGATCATCGAGCCCCTGGACGGCGCGGCGTACGAAGAGGCCTATCACTTCATTCAGCAAACCCGCATGCAGCAACATCAGCTACAGACCCGGGAGAACCTGCCTTACTCCAACCGCGTCGATCCGGACAGTCTGAATCATCTGGACCGGCGGATCCTGCGTGAGTCCTTGCGTCAGGCGCAACGCCTGCAAAGCAGTCTGGCCTTGCGGTACCAATTATGAGCGATCAGCGATGAGTCTGTTTTCATGGTTGCGCCCGGGCGGCCCGAGCCTGTCCGGAGAATTGCAACAACGCCTGCAACGTTTGCCGGCGGTGAAAGAATTGAGCGAGTGCAGCCTGCGCGAACAACGCTGGGTGGTGCTCGACCTGGAAACCACCGGACTGAACCTGAACAAGGACCGCGTGCTGTCCATCGGTGCGGTGGTGATCGAAGACGGCGCGATCGACTTCAGCCAGCAGTTCGAGCGCACCCTGCAATGCGCCGAAGTCAAACTCGGCCCCAGCGTGCTGATTCATGGGATCGGCCCCAGCGCGATTGCTGCCGGCAGCGATCCGGCCCACGCACTGCTCGATTTCATGGAGTTTGTCGGCGACAGTCCGGTGCTGGCTTTCCACGCGCCATTCGACCAGCACATGCTCGGCCGCGCACTGAAAGAACATCTGGGTTACAAGTTGCAGCACCTGTTTATGGATGTTGCGGATATCGCCCCGCTGGTCTGCCCGCAGGCGCACATTCGCGAGGCCGGGCTGGACGAGTGGATCGACTGGTTCAAACTCGAAGTGTTCGAACGTCACAACGCCAGCGCCGATGCGCTGGCCACGGCGGAACTGGCGTTGATCCTGTTCAGCCGTGCGCGACAGCAACAGATTCACAGTCCGTTGAATTTGCAGCAGCGGTTGAATCAGTGGAAACGACGGCAGCAAACCCCGTCTTTCTAGATTTTTTGGTCTGCTCTGGCGCCTTCGCGGGCAAGCCTCGCTCCTACAGAAATGTTTCGTTCAGGACGTTGACGAACGACACCATCTCTATAGGACCGAGGCTTGCCCGCGATGAACGAAGCCGCGGTCTTACAGCGAACAAGCATTTATCCCACCCGACCAGCGCCAATTGCGCACCCTTCTCGCCTCTGCCACAATCGCGAACAATTCTCGTTAGTTAACACTTCCCAAACGGTGATGCGGCGTGTCGTCAGTCCCAAGCCCTCAAAGTGAGCTCGTCGGTGCGTTATATCGCGACCATCGCGGTTGGCTATTGGCCTGGCTTCGTCGCAACGTCGCTTGCCCGCAACGAGCCGAAGACCTGAGTCAGGACACCTTCGTGCGTTTGCTCGGCCGTGAGGAACTCAAAGAGCCGCGCGAACCGCGGGCGTTTCTGGTGGCGATTGCCAAGGGCCTGCTGTTCGACTATTTCCGCCGCGCCGCGCTGGAACAGGCCTACCTCACCGAACTGATGCTGATCCCCGAAGCCGAGCAACCGTCGGTGGAAGAACAGCAAATGATCCTTGAAGACCTGAAAAACATCGATCGCCTGCTCGGCAAGCTGTCGAGCAAGGCTCGGGCGGCGTTTCTCTACAATCGTCTCGATGGCTTGAGCCACGCGCAAATCGCCGAACGCCTCGGCGTGTCGGTACCGCGTGTGCGCCAGTACCTGACCCAGGGCCTGCGTCAGTGTTACATCGCGCTGTACGGTGAGCCGACATGAACCCGCTCAGTTCCAAGCCAGTGTCGGCGCAGGTGCTCGATGCCGCCATTGCCTGGCAGTTGTCGCTGGATTCCGGTAATCCGGTGGAGCGCGAAGCGTTCAGCAAATGGCACGCCGCCCACGAAGAACATGCGCGTGCATGGCGCCAATTGGGCATGCTCGACCAACGCTTCAGCGTCGCCAGCGGCCCGGCCCGCACTGCCTTGCTGCAATCGCGCGAAGGTATTCGCCGACGGGTACGCAAGCTCGGCAGCGGTCTGGCCAGCGTCGTAGCGGTGATCGGTCTGGCATTGTTTGCCGGTGAGCGGTATCTGCCGGTCGGTTACTGGTTGGCCGACCAACGCACCGCGACCGGTGAACAGCGCACCCTTCGCCTGGCCGACGGCACGCTGATCAACCTCAACACCCACAGTGCCGTGGACGTGCGCTTCGATGAGAAGCAGCGCCGGGTGGTACTCCAGGAAGGGGAAATCCTCGTTGAGACCGGCCATGGTGATGCCCGCCCGTTTATCGTCGAAACCCGCGAAGGCAGCATGCGCGCATTGGGCACACGGTTTCTGGTCAAGCGCGAAGAAGCAGGCACGCGCCTGAGCGTCTTGCAGTCGGCGGTGGCCGTTCATCCGCAATCGAGCGCTGACGAACAGATTTTGCGCGAAGGCCAGCAAGTACTGATTCGTAATGATGGCTTGGGATCGGTGGCTGCACTCAACCTCGGCGCAGATGCCTGGACCCGCGGCATGCTGGTGGTGGATAACGCGCGATTGGAAGACCTGGTGCATGAACTCGGCCGTTATCGCCGCGGGTATTTGGGCGTGACGCCGCAAGTAGCGGACCTGCGGATCACCGGCAGCTTCCCGCTGCATGACACGGACCTGGCCCTGAACGCGCTGTTACCGACGTTGCCAGTGCAGATTGAACAGCACACGCAATGGTGGGTGACGGTGGCGGCCAAGGCCGATGCCAAACCCTGAGAGGTGCTGTTTCTGGCATACGGCCTTCGCGGGCAAGCCTCGCTCCTACCAGGTCGAGTCGTTTATTGAATGTGGGAACAATACAAAACTGTAGGAGCGAGGCTTGCCCGCGAAGAGGCCGTCAGACTTACAGTGATTATTGAATCGAAATTATTTTCATCCAGCCCTATCACTTTTTGATTTTCGTTCGGCACCTAGGCAATTGAGAAGTATTCCCTTTCAGGAGCCGCTGTATGTCCCGTTCGCTAGACACCTTGTTGCGCCCCAGTTTGCTGGCGGTCGCCATCGCCCTTTGCACCCCTTTGGCCAGCAGTCAACTGGTCGCCGCTGAACAAGCGTCCAGCGTTCGCGCCTACAACCTGCCGGCCGCGCCATTGGCCAACACCCTGAACCAGATCGCCAGCCAGGCGGGCCTCGCCCTGTCGCTGAGCCCATCGCTGGCGGCGGGCAAGACGTCGGCTCCGGTCACCGGCCAATTCGATGCTGCCGGCGCTTTGCGTGAAGCACTGCGGGGCACGGGTTTGCAATTGGAACAAAGCGCCACCGGCAGCTACACACTGGTGGCGGTGCCTGAAGGTGTGATGTCGCTGCCGGCCACCAGCGTGATCGGCGTCGAAGCTGATCCTGAAAACGCGTGGGGGCCGGTGCAGGGTTATCTGGCCAAGCGCACGGCTGCCGGCACCAAGACCGACACCGCACTGGTCGAGGTGCCGCGTTCGATTTCCGTGGCAACCCGTGAGCAGATGGACGACCGTAACGTACAGAGTCTCGACGACGCCGTGCGCTACATGCCAGGCATCACCGCCAGCAGCTATGGCAGCGACACCCGCGCCGACTGGTTGCGAGTGCGCGGTTTCGAACCGACCCAGTTCCTCGATGGCCTGCCGCTGCCAAAAGGCGTGTATGCCAACCCGAAACAGGAAACCTGGAACCTCGACCGCCTAGCCCTGCTGCGCGGCCCAGCCTCGTCGATCTATGGTCAGACGCCGCCGGGCGGCCTGCTCGATATGGTCAGTCGCCGTCCCAGTGCTGAGTCGAGCAGCGAAGTCCAGCTGCAATACGGCAGCGACAATCATCGCCAGATCAATTTTGCCAGCACCGGCAAGATCGACGATGAAGGGCAATTCCTCTACGGTCTGAGCGGCGTAGTGCGCGACAGCGGAACCCAAATCGACCACGTCGACAACAAGCGCTACAACATTGCGCCAAGCCTGACCTGGAACATCGACGAAGACACCCGGTTCACCCTGCTCACGCAATTCACCCGGGACGATACCGGCATCACCAGCCAATTCCTGCCGATCCAGGGCACCAAAATCAACATGCCGTTCGGCGATGTTTCCCACCACAAGAACCTGGGCGACCCGGATTGGGAATACTACGACCGCACCTACTACGCGCTGGGCTACGCCTTCGAACATCGCCTCAACGATGTCTGGCAATTCCGTCAGAACCTGCGCTACACAAAATCTGACTTGTCTTTCCAGGGCATCACCGTCGGCGCGTACCCGTTCACTCAGGTCGACAATGAAGGCAACGTCGGTCGCTCGACCACCAGCGTCGACGAGGACATCAGCCAGTTCGCCGTGGACAACAACTTCCAGGCCGACTTCGCCACCGGCGATGTCAGTCACACCGTGTTGATTGGTTTCGATCACCAGCGCAGCAACACCAACTACACCTCGATTTTCGGCAGCGCACCGCCAACCAACGTGAACAACCCTGTGCGTGGCGTGGAAATCGTCCGTCCGCCACGCTCCAGCGCGTTCTACGACTACGACCAGAAAACCTACCAGACCGGCCTGTACGTCCAGGACCAGATGGCCCTCGACCAATGGCGCCTGACACTGGGCGGTCGTGAAGACTGGGTTCACACCGGCACCAAGTTCTTCAACAAGGGCGATGCCACCAATACTGAGCGCGACACCAACTTCAGCGGCAACGCAGCGATCAGCTACGTGTTCGACAACGGTTTTGTTCCGTATCTGTCGTACGCCGAGTCGTTCCAGCCGACCAGCAATGCCACGGCCTCGCCCACCGATTCGTTCAAACCGACCGAAGGCGAGCAATGGGAACTGGGCATCAAGTACCAGCCGCCAGGCAGCGATACGTTGCTCAGTGCCGCGATCTACGACCTGACCCAGAAGAACGTGTCCGTCACCACCACCAACTCGGACAACGTTTCGATCACCAGCCAGACCGGTGAAGTAAAGGTCAAGGGACTGGAGCTGGAAGCCGTTTCCGATGTGACGGAGAACCTCAAGGTCATCGCCGCGTACACCCTGGCAAAATCCGAAGTGCAAAAAGGTGATTTCAAAGGCAATCGCCTGCAACTGATGCCAAACCAGCAGGCTTCGCTGTGGGCCGATTACACCTGGCACAACGGCGTGCTCGATGGTTTCGGCGTGGGCGGTGGCGTTCGCTACACCGGCAACACCTACGGCGATCAGGCCAACACCGAACTGGGCAAGGCCGATGCCTACACCGTGTTCGACGCAGCTGTTCACTACGACCTCGGCCGTCTGGACAACAGCTTGAAAGGCGCCTCGCTGGCGCTGAACGCGACCAACCTGTTCGACAAGGACTACATCTCGACTTGCGACAGTTTCTACTGCTACTACGGCGACCAGCGCAGCGTCGTCGCCACTGCCACCTACAAGTGGTAAAGCGTTGATCTGACATGCCCTATGACCAGGCCGTCCTTAATGGGCGGCTTCGGTTTTTTCAAAGGCCAAGAAATGAAAAGCAAAACAATCCGCCGCTGGTCCTTTATCCACACCTGGTCCAGCCTGATTTGCACCGTGTTCCTGCTGATGCTGGCATTGACCGGCCTGCCCTTGATCTTCCATCACGAGATCGACCATCTGCTGGGCGATGCCCCAGAGTTGCAGGTCATGCCGGAGGACACCCCCCACCTGAATTTGCAGCAGTTGGTACAGGCGGCCGAGAAGCATCGCCCCGGCGAGGTCATGCAATATTTCGGTTTCGAGGATGACGAGCCCAATGCCGCCATCGCGATCATGGCTGCCACCGCCGGCACCGAGCCGAACTCATCCCATACCTTCATGCTAGATGCCCGTACCGGCGAAGCGCTGGAGATGCCATCGGCCAATGGCGGCTTCATGATGGTCATGTTGCGCCTGCACGTGGACATGTTTGCCGGCCTGCCGGGCAAATTGTTGCTGGCGTTCATGGGGTTGCTGTTCGTTGTCGCGATCGTTTCGGGCACCGTGCTGTACCTGCCGTTCATGCGTCGCTTGAAATTCGCCACCGTGCGCCACGACAAATCCTCCCGCCTGCGCTGGCTTGATCTGCACAACCTGATCGGCGTGGTGACGCTGACCTGGGCACTGGTGGTCGGAGTAACCGGCGTGATCAGCGCCTGTGCCGACCTGCTGATCGCCGCGTGGCGCAACGACAGCCTGAGTGCGATGGTCGCGCCGTACCGCGACGCGCCACCGCTGACGCAACTGGCACCGGCCACTCAATTGCTCGATATCGCCAGGGAAGTTGCACCAGGCATGCAACCCGACTTCATCGCCTTTCCCGGCACACGGTTCTCCAGTGAGCACCATTACGCCGTGTTCATGAAGGGCAGCACGCATTTGACCTCGCACTTGCTGACGCCGGTACTGATCGACGCCAGCACTTTGCAAGTCACCGCTGTGGCTGAACGTCCGTGGTACATGGACGCCATGGGCATGTCGCAGCCGTTGCACTTCGGTGACTACGGCGGCATGCCGATGCAAATTCTCTGGGCGACCCTGGATGTGCTGACCATCATTGTTCTCGGCAGTGGGGTTTACCTGTGGGTGGTGCGGCGCAAGGCTGCCAACCCTGTGCTGGAAAAAGCGGAGAGCGCGGCATGAGGCCTCGGCAGTCGAGTTTCTGGAAGGTATTTGCCACGCCCACGGTCATTGCGCTTTTCAGCGCGGCGGGATTGTTTGCCGCGTTGCTGGGGGATGGCGTCTGGGATTCGCTGAGCTGGCTGGGGCTCGGCATTCCTGCCGTCCTCGGTCTGCGGGGCTTGCTGCAACACCGCTGAAACGTTGGAGCACGGCTTGCCGGCGATGGCGTCCGGGAGATCGCCATCGCGAGCAAGCCGGCTCCCGCCCGGCTCGAGTCATGACGTTTGAGCTATGTGCTCAACACGCTATGCTGCCCGTCACCGCCCCCGATCGAGACGCTGCCATGTCCGCCCCGAGCATGACCCTGTACCACAATCCGCTTTCGCCCTTCGTTCGCAAAGTCATGGTGCTGCTGCACGAAACCGGCCAACAGAATCGAGTGGCCCTGCAAAACTGCGTGCTCACCCCGGTCGACCCGGATCTGGCGCTGATCGACGACAACCCTTTGAGCAAAATCCCCGCCCTGCGTTTGGCCGACGGCAACGTCATCCATGACAGCCGGGTGATCCTCGACTACCTCGACCACCAGCACGTCGGCAACCCGCTGATCCCTCGCGAAGGTTCCGCCCGCTGGCGGCGCCTGACCCTCGCGTCGCTGGCCGACGGGATCATGGATGCCGCCGTGCTGGTGCGCTACGAAGTCGCCCTGCGCCCCGCTGAAAAACACTGGGCCGCCTACCTCGACGGCCAGCGCGACAAAATCCGCCGTGCTCTGGCGCTGCTGGAAAAAGACGCGATTGCCGAGCTGACCAGCCATTTCGACGTGGCGGCAATCAGTGTGGCATGTGCCTTGGGTTACGTGGACTTGCGCCATCCTGATCTGGACTGGCGCACGGCCAATCCGCAATTGGCCGCGTGGTATTTCGAGGTGAGCCAGCGGCCTTCGATGATTGCGACGATGCCGAAGGTTTAGCCTGCGACGAGGAAACACTAGCAGTTCTGATAGTAGGCAAAGACTGATAAAACTCCGAAGCTAAAGGCCGACGCTACCGACCTCGCCTGGAGCTCAGCCAATGCCTACTACAACTCGCGAAACCGTCCTCAGTCGCTACCGCTACGACCCACTTGATCGCTTGAGCACTCAGACCGACATCCAGCGCTTTTACTGCAACAATCGTTTGGCCACCGAAGTGGGTGGCGGCGTACAGACCAGCCTGTTCCAGCACGACGACCAGTTGCTGGCTCAACGCCAGGTTCGCGCCGACAAGATCGACACCACCCTCCTCGCCACCGATCAGCAACGTTCAGTACTGAACGCCCTCGATGCAACCCGACCTCATCCCATTGCCTACTCACCCTACGGCCATCGCCCACCGGAAAACGGTTTGCTCAGCCTGCTCGGTTTCAACGGCGAACGGCCAGACCCGGTGACCGGGCATTATCATTTGGGTAATGGGTACAGACAGTTCAACCCGGTGTTGATGCGGTTTAACAGTCCGGACAGTTGGAGTCCGTTTGGCAAAGGTGGATTGAATGCGTATGCGTATTGTGCTGGAGAGCCGATCTCGAGCGTTGATCCTTCAGGACATGAAATAGTAAAAATCATTTCAGGTCTCATAGCGAGAGGTAAAGGCTCAGGACCCCACCCCTACACTAAAATCGCATTAAAAGAAGCAAAAAAAAGCTTGGGAGGGGAAAAAACAATCAATAAAATAGCAAAACAAAAAGGCGAAAACCCAGTAAGCATCGTAATACAAAAAGCCGAAAAAACCGCACTTACCGATATAAATAAAAATATTAATATCCACTCTGACACTTCACCTTCCCCAAGCTTCAATAGTTATGATCAAAGCTACGACCACTTCAACGCGGAAACATCACTAAAATCCAATCGCGACTTTTTTGACGACCTTAGCCACCTAGTCGAGATAGGACCACAGAAACGAGACACGTATATATCAAGAGTTAGAATACTGAACAATCAGATTGAAACACACGGAGCCCCCCCTAACTATAGAGACGTGCTAACCCAAGAACACAATCGTGTTCGCTCCGCTGGGAATGGTTTGCCACCGACCTACGATGAGTTATTTCCATTTCGATAGCGATAAAAAAGACCGAAAGCGAAGACTGCTTTACTTTCCTGAATGGAAATCGTCAAGGGAAACGGGGCAGACATATTTGCCCGTAGCAATATGCCTTGTAGAAACGGGAACAGACATATTTACTATAGCAATATGTTTTAGGCAACGTGCGCCATCCTGATCTGGACTGGCGCACGGCCAATCCGCAATTGGCCGCATGGTATTTCGAGGTGAGTCAGCGGCCTTCGATGATTGCGACGATGCCGAAGGTTTAGTCTGCGACGAGGAAACACTAGCAGTTCTGATAGTAGGCAAAGATTGATAAAACGCCGAAGCTAAAGGCCGACGCTACCGACCTCGCCTGGAGCTCAGCCAATGCCTACTACAACTCGCGAAACCGTCCTCAGTCGCTACCGCTACGACCCACTTGATCGCTTGAGCACTCAGACCGACATCCAGCGCTTTTACTGCAACAATCGTTTGGCCACCGAAGTGGGTGGCGGCGTACAGACCAGCCTGTTCCAGCACGACGACCAGTTGCTGGCTCAACGCCAGGTTCGCGCCGACAAGATCGACACCACCCTCCTCGCCACCGACCAGCAACGTTCAGTGCTGAACGCCCTCGATGCAACCCGACCTTATCCCATTGCCTACTCACCCTATGGCCATCGCCCGCCGGAAAACGGTTTGCTCAGCCTGCTCGGTTTCAACGGCGAACGGCCAGACTCGGTGACCGGGCATTATCATTTGGGTAATGGCTATCGACAGTTCAATCCGGTGTTGATGCGGTTTAACAGTCCGGACAGTTGGAGTCCGTTTGGGAGGGGAGGACTCAATGCATACGCATATTGCGATGGAGAGCCAGTTCTTGGGGCAGACCCCACAGGGCACTCAAATATATTCATGAGCGCTTGGAAAGGTTTTAAAAATACTTTTTTGGGCAGAATCCCAAAAAAACTTAGAACACCGACTACACATCAAGATGTAGTTTTCAACATAACGCATGAGAAACAAGGGATGCGCTACAACGGGCAAACGCTAGGCTATCAAGTCGGCAAAGAAGAAACCATGTTGAACCTGAACAAAAAAAGCATTAAAGAAATCGAAACATACACCAAAGCAGTCGAAACGGACAACAATAAATTATTAGACCAAATATTAAGCTTCGCTCAGAAAACACCAGACACCAACGAAAAGTTCAAGGTAGTCAGAAGCTTTTATGAGGAGAGCGGTGAATTTCGAACCGATGCCCTCTCTACTCCTAAAGACATTGCTGTACGTGACTTACACTCAAAAGTCATGTATTCCTATAAACTACAAAAATACAGAAACTATTTCGCCGAATCTAAAATAAACCAACCTTCAGAAATCAATTCAGAATTAAGGAAACTTTCATAACTCTAGAAAGGAAACGGGAACCAAGACGCCGAGGAAGCGGGACAGTTTTTTCCTTAAGCAGAATGCGTAGAGTTACGTAGACGTGCGCCATCCTGACTGGACTGGCGCACAGCCAATTGACAACTGGCGCGTGGTACTTCGAGGTGAGTCAGCGACTTTTGATGATGCGACAACGCCGAAGGCTTGATACCAGCCGAAATCACACCCTGGCAGTTCTGCCGTGCTTGAGCCCTCTTCTTATCAACAATCCGGCTTGTCCGCCGTAAACCGTCTCGCCGGATTCACCGCCGCCCCAAACTCACGCAACGCTTTGGCACCCATCAACAACGGGTAATTAAAACTGCTGCGGTCAGTCAGGTTGACCTCGACCGTGCGTTTGACGTTACCCAGGCACAACTCCAGGTCAACCACCGGCCGCTTGGTCGGTGCAGCCACGTCTTCGTCTTCGTCCTCTTCGGAACGGGTTTTGATTTTGCTGATTCGTGCGACTTTATGTTCGTAGACTTTGTTGCTCGCATCTTTGGTGGCGAGGCGGAAACGCACCCAGTCTTCGCCGTCGCGGGTGAAGGTTTCGATGTCTTTGGCCGACAGCGATGCGGTCAGGGCGCCGGTGTCCATTTTGGCCTTGAGCACTTCACCGCCGATTTCCGGCAAGGCGATGTATTCGTAGCGCCCGTACAGGGTCGGCTCGGCGGCCAGAGCCGGCAGGGCGATGAGGGAAAGCAGGGCAAGGAGAGATTTCACGTAGTGGGCTTCCATGAGAAGTGAGCAGCGCAATTTTAGACCGTGGTTAACCTGATCGTTCCCCCGAGGTTAGCGGCTCCATGGTGAAACATTCGTCACCACCGATTTGGCCTGCCGCCCGAAGCTGCTTATCATGGCGCGCCCAAATGCTTTCAAGAGTTGCCTATGCGCCGCCTGCTCACCGGCTGTTTCGTTGCCTTGCTATTACTGCTCAACACTCTGGTCCTGATTGGGCCTTTGATGGTGTTTGCCCTGCTCAAACTGGTGTTGCCCGGTCGTCTGCGCGATTACGCTTCCTGGTCGGTGATGTGGATCGCCGAGACCTGGTCGGAAATCGACAAGCTGATCTTTCGCGTGTGCATTCCCACTCAATGGGACATTCGCGGTGGCGACGATCTGCGGCGCGACACGTCTTATCTGGTGATCAGCAACCATCAATCCTGGGTCGATATCCCGGCGCTGATCCAGACGCTGAACCGACGCACGCCGTTCTTCAAATTCTTCCTCAAGAAAGAGCTTATCTGGGTGCCATTTCTGGGCCTGGCCTGGTGGGCGCTGGATTACCCTTTCATGAAGCGCTACACCAAGGCCTTCCTGACGAAGCACCCGGAGCTTGCCGGCAAGGATCTGGAAATCACCCGACAGGCCTGCGAGCTGTTCAAGCGCCAGCCAGTGACGGTGGTCAACTACCTGGAAGGCACCCGGTTTACCGCCGAAAAACGTGCGCAGCAGCAATCGCCGTTCACCCACCTGCTTAAACCCAAGGCCGGTGGCGTGGCATTTGTGCTGGCAGCGATGGGCGAACAACTGGATGCGATTCTCGACGTGACGGTGGTTTACCCACAGCAAACGATTCCCGGGTTCTGGGATTTGATCAGCGGCAACGTGCCCAGGGTCATCATCGACATCAAGACTCGCGAACTCGAGCCGACGCTGTGGCAGGGCGATTACGAAAACGATCCGCGGTTTCGTGAAACGGTCCAGAACTGGGTCAACCAGCTCTGGACCGAGAAGGACCAACGCATCGACGCCTTGCGCGCCGAAAGCCATTGAATCAACTGCTGGTACCGGCGCCCCAGATCCCGCCCAGGCTTTGCAACAGCGAACCACCGACACCCTGCTGACCGAAGTACTGCAGGATCACCGGGGCAAACACGCCGATCATGCCGGTGTCCATGCCCAGCGCGCTGAAGGCGTTGTTCAGGTCGGTGGTGTCCTTGATGTTGCCCAGGGCGTTGTCCAGGCCCGCGGCCTTGCCGCTTGATCCTAGTAAACCGGCGAGAGCACTCAGTTCACCGAGGCCGGACAGTTGATCAAGGCCCGGGACACTTTTGGCCAACGCCGAATAGTCGGTTGAACTCAACTGATTCTTCGCCAGCCCCAGCATGGCCCCGGCGCCACCGATGGCTTGCTCCGGTGTCACATTCAATTGGCTGAGCGCACCCAGCAGGTCGGCTGTTTCAGCCGTCGGCGCGGCCTCGACGGCTGCGTTGTCGTCCTGCATGCCCGCAATCGCACTGGCCGCATCGCCCAGGCTGAACTGTGCGAAGACTGGGCTGGCGACCAGGGTCAACAGCGAAGCCAATGCTAAACCGCGTGAAATCTTCATCCGGGCATCCTCGTGTGTCACAAATAACGCCCGTTAACGAGCGCAAAGTTGCCGGTTTGACCGGGTAAGCGAGGGCATGTTCCGAAGGCTGGCATGCATTTCCTGCCCGCTCGTCACAAACACCTACGGCACTATCAGAACCGCTAGTAGGCAGCCCTGAACAGTTACTTCACAGTGAAATCCTGGATCGCACCTTCATTCAGTAAGCCCACCCATGCTGCCCAAATGCGAGACGCTGCTCTGCCGCTACCACTACGACCTTGGATCGACTGGTTGATTGCACGCCGACGGTACAAGCCACGACTCGGCGTTTCTACCAGAAAGATCGCTTGACTACCGAGATTCAAGGCACGCTGCAACGGTCGATCATGCAGCACGACGATCAAGTACTGGCTCAGCAATGTGGTGGGCTCACGCAATTGCTTGCCACCGATGAACAGCGCTCAGTGTTGAACGTACTCGACGCGGCTCGTCTCAATCCTCTCGCGTACTCGCCCTATGGTCATCGCCCGGAAGAGAACGGTTTGCTCAGCCTGCTCGGCTTCAACGGCGAACGTCCGGATCCGGTGACGGGGTGGTATTTGCTGGGCAATGGTTATCGGGTGTTTAACCCGGTGTTGATGCGTTTTAACAGCCCGGAAAGTTGGAGTCCGTTTGGGGAGGGTGGGTTGAATGCGTATGGGTATTGTTTGGGGGATCCAGTGAATGAAAGGGATGATACTGGACATATGCCTCGTAGAAGTATTCTCCGGAAAAATACTAATGCGGCAAGTCGAAGTGAAGACCAAAGGCTACTTGGAACGTCTTCACAAAGCTTAAGCACATCAAGGGACAGTTTGAGCGCGCCCATAGCCTCCACTAACCGGACAACTTCTCCAGATGCCGATATCACAGACAGAATAAAGTCAGATTTCGACATACTTAAAAATCCGGACAAAGCCTCCCAATACAGGGAAAGAATCACAAACGTCGGTCTTAAAATTTCGGCAGCGTATGATCAGCCAGCAAACTACTACGCATGGAAACAAAAAAACAACTTACAAGAACAAGGTCTTTGGTTCAAACATAAAAACGATAAAATCAGCCCTCGCCCTTTAACCGCAAAACAAAAGAAAAGCTTAAATAAAGAAATAAACTCCCTTACGAAGCAAAAAGAAAAGCTCAACAAAAAACTGGAAAAAATACTATCTGAATCGGCCAAACAACAGGGAGCATCAATAAGAGACAACTGAGCTAACAATAAAATAAAAAAGGGCGACATCACGTCGCCCTCCGCACACTTCAAAAATTTTACGCCGCACTAAACATCTTATGCGGATCAATCACAAACTTCTTCGGCACGCCCGCATCGAACTCGCCATAGCCTTGCGGTGCCTGATCCAGGCTGATTACCTGCACGCCCACCACTTCGGCAATGTTGATGCGGTCCCACATGATGGCCTGCATCAGTTGGCGGTTGTACTTCATCACCGGGGTCTGACCGGTGTGGAAGCTGTGGGATTTGGCCCAGCCGAGGCCGAAGCGGATGCTCAAGCTGCCCATTTTCGCGGCGGCGTCGACGGCACCCGGATCTTCAGTCACGTAGAGGCCAGGAATACCGATCTTGCCGGCTACGCGTACCACGCCCATCAGCGAGTTGAGTACGGTGGCCGGGGCTTCGTGTTTCACGCCGTCGTGGCCGTGGCCGCGGGCTTCGAAGCCGACGGCGTCGATGGCGCAATCCACTTCCGGTTCGCCCAGCAGCGCAGCGATTTGCTCGTGCAGCGGGGTGTCGAGGGACAGGTCGGCGATTTCAAAACCCTGGGCCTTGGCGTGGGCCAGACGGATGGTGTTGACGTCACCGACGATCACCACCGCCGCGCCCAGCAGGCGCGCCGAAGCGGCAGCGGCCAGGCCGACCGGGCCTGCGCCAGCGATGTACACGGTGCTGCCCGGGCCAACGCCAGCAGTCACTGCGCCGTGGTAACCGGTTGGCAGGATGTCGGAGAGGCAGGTCAGGTCACGGATTTTTTCCATGGCCCGGTCGCGGTCCGGCAGTTTCAGCAGGTTGAAGTCGGCGTACGGCACCATGGCGTATTCAGCCTGGCCACCGGTCCAGTCGCCCATGTCGACGTAACCGTAGGCACCACCGGGACGTGCCGGATTGACGCTCAGGCACACGCCGGTGTGCATTTCCTTGCAGGAACGGCAGCGCCCGCAAGCCACGTTGAACGGTACCGAAACCAGGTCGCCGATCTGCAGGTTCTCGACGTCGCTGCCCTTCTCGATCACTTCACCGGTGATCTCATGGCCCAGCACCAGGCCGGTTTGTGCGGTGGTACGGCCGCGCACCATGTGCTGGTCGGAACCACAGATATTGGTGGAAACCACGCGCAGGATGACGGCATGTTCAATCTTCCTGCCGCGCGGGTCCTGCATTTTCGGATAGTCGATTTTCTGTACTTCGACCTTGCCAGCGCCGAGATACACCACACCACGATTGCCAGACATGCTTTCACCTCGCTGTTGTTTTTATGTAGCGGTCGCGTCGCCATGGAGCGGCGGCGCGTTGATTGCTCGGGTTGTTGCCTGTGTGTCTTGTGTTGTCTGTTATGGCCTCATCGCTGGCAAGCCAGCTGCCACAGTGGACCGGGGCGGCCACAAGATTTGTGAGCGACACAAAACCCTGTGGGAGCTGGCTTGCCAGCGATAGCGATCTAAAGAACGACCGTTCTGTTCGCGTTCAAAAACACCCGCCGTTCAATGTGATAACCCACGGCCCGCGCCAGGGTCAGCCCTTCGATATCGCGCCCCTTGGCGATCAAGTCTTCGGGGTAATGACTGTGATCCACCACCTCCACGCCCTGGGCAATGATCGGTCCTTCGTCCAGGTCGTTGTTGATGTAATGCGCCGTGGCGCCGACCAGTTTCACGCCCTTGTTGTAGGCCTGGTGATAAGGCTTGGCGCCCTTGAACCCCGGCAGCAGGGAGTGGTGAATATTGATCGCCTTGCCGTCGAGTTTGCGGCACAGCTCCGGCGACAGCACCTGCATGTAGCGCGCAAGAATCACCAGTTCCGCACCGGACTCTTCGATTACCTGCCACACCTGACGCTCTTGCGACGGTTTGTCGTTCGGGTCGAGCGGGAAGTGGTAGTAGGGAATCTGGTGCCAGTCGGCCAGCGGTTTCAGGTCCGGGTGGTTGGAGATCACGGCGGCAACGTCCATCGACAATTGGCCAATGCGCTGGCGGTAGAGCAAATCGTTAAGGCAGTGATCGGCCTTGGAAACCATGATCACCACTTTCGGCCGATAATGCGGCGGCGTCAGTTCAAAGGTCATGCCAAAGGATTCACCGCGCTCCTGCAAACCGGCGCGGAACGACTGTTCGTCGAAGCCGTCCGGCTGACGGAATTCCACGCGAATGAAGAAACGGCCCGAGAGCCGATCATCGAAGGAATGGTGTTCGGTGACGTAACAGCCCTGCTCGAACAGAAAGCGAGTCACCGCGTCCACCGTGCCGAGCACGCTGGGGCAGTCGGCGGTCAAAATCCATGTATCTGGGGCGCGGCTCATAGTGCGGTGACTCCTGCTACAAAAACCAGTAAACAGAGCGAACCCTGTGGCGAGGGAGCTTGCTCCCGCTGGGTCGCGCAGCGACCCCGAAATCAGCTACCGCGATCCTTCAGCAGGAACGCGGGCTCAGGATTCACGACTGCTTCGCAGCGGGAGCAAGCTCCCTCGCCACAAAAGCAGTCGTGATCGCGGCGTCAGGCCTGAACGCTCAGGCCATACTCGGCAGAAGCATCCTGCAACCACAACCACCAGTAATCCGAGAAGCTGCGACGGATCAGCAGTTCCCAGGTGTCTTCGCCGGTATGGCGGATCACCAGTTGCGACTTGGCGAACACCGTGCCGACAGCCTTGCCCACCGGGAAGTTGTTCGGGTGCACGTCGTAGCTGGTGGATTTCATCAAAACCTGGCGCACGTTCGGGCCGCTCAGTTCGAGGATCTGCTGGCCACCGCTGACATTGACGATCTGGATGTGCAGGTCGCCCAGTGCTTCGCGCAGTTTTTGCTCGGCGGCGAACTCTTCGCCGGTCGGCACGATCAGCAGCCACTCATCCGGCCCCATCCATTGCAGGCTGGTTTCGCCTTTGACGATGACGGTCAGCGCGCCCGGCAATTCGATGCCCAGCGCTTTGTGCACGCCAGCGGCGAACGCGGCATCGTGGCCATCGCCACGGATAGTCAGGTGGCCGAGAAGTTTTTTCTCACGCACGGTCACGCCGGCATTCTTGCGACCTTTGCCCACCAGGCTGGCGAGGTCGGCGTGATGCAGCGACGACTCGGCCTTGGCCCCAGTGGTTGGGCGTTGTTGGTAAACATTGGCTGCGGTCATAAAGCACCTTTCCTGAATTCTTGCATGTTGATCGTTCCCACGCTCTGCGTGGGAATGCCGCCATGGACGCTCTGCGTCCGCTCTTTGGACGCGGAGCGCCTCTTTTCAGGGACGCGGAGCGTCCCGGGATGCATTCCCACGCAGAGCGTGGGAACGATCGACTGTGGTGTTACACGTTCTGGCGTTCGCCTTTCGGATCGAAGAACACCGAAGAAACGATTTCCGCCTCGATCACGCTGCCGTCCGCCAGCGGCGCAAACACACGCTCACCCATGCGGTTCAGGCCGCCCTTGACCACGCCCATGGCAAACGAATAGCCAAGGGAGTTGTGCGCGTAGCTGGAGGTCACGTGGCCGACCATGGTCATCGGGATCGCCTGCTTGGTGTTGAACACCAGTTGCGCACCTTCCGGCAGCCATTTGTTCGGATCGATCGGCTTGAGGCCAACCAGTTGTTTGCGCTGATCACGCACACAGTCTTCACGATTCATCCCGCGCCAGCCGATCCACGAGAACGGTTTGGTGCGACCGACACACCAGCCCATGTTCAAGTCGTCCGGCGTCATCGAGCCGTCGGTGTCCTGACCGACGATGATGAAGCCCTTCTCGGCCCGCAGCACGTGCATGGTTTCGGTGCCGTACGGCGTCAGGTTGTACTTCTTGCCGGCGTCGACGATTTTTTCCAGTACACCCATCGCATAGTCGGCTTGCACGTTGACTTCGTACGACAGCTCACCGGTAAACGAAATCCGGAACACCCGCGCCGGCACGCCACCGACCAGACCTTCTTTCCAGGTCATGAACGGGAACGCGTCGTTGCTCAAATCGATGTCAGTGACTTCGCTGAGCAGCTTGCGACTGTTCGGCCCGGACAACGTCATGGTCGCCCAGTGATCGGTCACGGAAGTGAAGTACACCTTCAGGTCCGGCCATTCGGTCTGCTGGTAGATTTCCAGCCATTGCAGCACGCGTGCAGCGCCGCCGGTGGTGGTGGTCATCACGAAATGGTTGTCGGCCAGGCATGCCGTCACGCCATCGTCGAACACCATGCCGTCTTCTTTGCACATCAGGCCGTAGCGAGCCTTGCCCACGTCGAGCTTGGTCCAGGCGTTGGTGTAGATGCGGTTGAGGAACTCACGTGCATCCGGGCCTTGAATGTCGATTTTGCCCAGGGTCGAAGCGTCCAGCAGGCCAACGCTGTCGCGCACGGCTTTGCATTCACGTTTGACTGCGGCGTGCATGTCTTCGCCGGATTTCGGGAAGTACCAAGGGCGTTTCCACTGACCGACGTCTTCGAACTCGGCACCGTTTTTCAGGTGCCAGTGATGCAGTGCAGTGAAACGCACCGGCTCGAAGATGTGCCCACAGTGACGGCCGGCCACGGCGCCGAACGTTACCGGCGTGTAGTTCGGACGGAACATGGTGGTGCCCATCTGCGGGATGGTCACGT
>NZ_RCOB01000127.1:0-8170 GCF_004307665.1 Pseudomonas sp. Sample_16 | reverse complement strand
ATGAGCGAGGCGTTGTCCATCCACCATGACCAGGCTGGTCATCAGTTCGAGACCAATGTGGACGGTCATCGTGCCTACCTGACTTATATGGATCTGGGGAAACAGACCCTGGATATCTATCGCACGTTCGTGCCTAACGCACTGCGTGGTCGGGGTATTGCAGCGGCACTGACCGAGCAGGCGTTGCAGTACGCCGAAGAGATGGGCTACACGGTTATCCCGTCGTGTTCCTACGTCGAGCGCTACATGGAGCGTCACCAGCGGCATGCGGCCAAGCTGAGCCAGTGACCTTCAACAAAACGAATGCATAAAAAAACGCCGGGTTCAGCCCGGCGTTTTTTTGTCTGCCGCAAATGGCGATCAGGTGCGCTTGCGTTTCGGCAGCACGTCCTTGAGCTTGGCATGCATGCTGCGCAAGGTGTTTTCGGTCGCTGTCCAGTCGATGCAGGCATCGGTGATCGACACACCGTATTGCAGGTCGGCGAGGTCTTTCGGGATAGCCTGGCAACCCCAGTTCAGGTGGCTTTCGACCATCAGGCCGATGATCGACTGGTTGCCTTCGAGGATCTGGTTGGCGACGTTCTCCATCACCAGCGGTTGCAGGGCCGGGTCCTTGTTGGAGTTGGCGTGGCTGCAATCGACCATGATGTTCGGCTTGATCTTCGCTTTGTTCAGCGCTTGCTCGCACAGGGCGACGCTGACCGAGTCGTAGTTAGGCTTGCCGTTGCCGCCGCGCAGCACGACGTGACCGTAGGCGTTGCCCTTGGTGGTCACGATCGACACGCCACCTTCCTGGTTGATCCCCAGGAAGCGGTGCGGGCTGGAAACCGATTGCAGGGCGTTGATCGCCACGGTCAGGCCGCCATCGGTGCCGTTCTTGAAGCCGACAGCCGAGGACAGGCCGGAGGCCATTTCACGGTGAGTCTGCGATTCGGTGGTGCGCGCGCCGATGGCCGACCAGCTGATCAGGTCCTGCAGATATTGCGGGGAGATCGGATCGAGGGCTTCGGTGGCGGTTGGCAGGCCCATTTCGGCCAGGTCCAGCAGCAGTTGACGACCGATGTGCAGCCCGTCCTGGATCTTGAACGAGTCGTCCAGGTACGGGTCGTTGATCAAGCCTTTCCAGCCGACGGTGGTGCGTGGCTTCTCGAAATACACACGCATGACCAGATACAGGGTATCGGACACTTCTGCGGCGAGAACCTTCAGGCGCTCGGCGTATTCGTGGGCTGCCTTGATGTCGTGGATCGAGCAAGGCCCGATGACGACGAACAGGCGATGGTCGGTGCCATCGAGAATATTGCGAATGACTTCGCGGCCCTTGGTCACGGTGCGCAACGCAGCGTCGCTCAGGGGAATATCGCGCTTGAGCTGATCGGGGGTGATCAGTGTCTCGTTGGAGGCGACGTTTAGGTCGTTGATCGGTAAATCAGCCATCGTTTACTCGTCAGGTCACGGGTGCCGGCCGCCAGCGAACCCGCGCGGCGGAGCACAGCAAATTAAGCGCGTCGGGGAGCCGAACCTTAGCGCGTTACACCGTGGCTAGACAATGGGCTGGCAGCGCTTTAATCCAGTACAGGCTGTGCAAATGCCTTGCGAACCGTTTCGTGAGAGAACTCGTCGGCGTGTTCCTGGACCCACTCGAGCGCCAGTGCCTGAACTTCCTGCAGGTCATTGTGGGGATCGTGCTGGCGGCAATAACGCTCGATCTGGCACACCTGCTCACCCATTCGGGCACTGAACAGCGTCTGTTCGTCGACGAAGGCAATGCCAACCAGATAGCCGTGTTTTCGTCGCAGGCACCAGGCTACATAGCCCGGAAAACGCAGGTCGGGATTGAGCGTCGGCATGCGCACTTCGAGCGCCGTGCCGTGGCGCCACGCGCGGTGATAATTGCATGCCATGCCCCCGAGGCTGATAGTGTGCAGCTGTCGTCGCGAAATACACTCGGGTTTGAGCAACGTTAATTCCACGGGTACATCGTCAGGATGAGGAATGAATCGTCCCATGAACACGGACTCCATGTGTCGGCCATCTGACATTGTTTCTCCCAGTATAGTGGTCGAATCGGAACTGACCGATTTCGACGCCGACCAACGGCTGCTGACGATGAACGGTGTGTCGCTGGTGATTTTCACCAGTGTCGGCTGTTCCAGTTGCCGTTTCGCCCGCGAGCAATTGCCGTCACTCGATCTGGCAGTCGATCGCCTGTGCTGGATCGATGCCGGGAACAATGGCGGGGTGGTCGAGCGATATCAGGTTTTTCATTTGCCGGCGCTGTTCGTGGTACGCGACGGTGAATTCTTCGGGGCATTGCATTCGCGCCTGACCGGCACCGAACTCAATCGGGCGATACGTCAGGCGCTGAGTCGAACAGCAGAGGAGTTGCCATGATAGGGACAGTTGCGAAACCGACCATCGGTATGATCGGAACCGGTGCAATCGGTGGTTTCTACGGGGTGATGCTGGCGCGAGCCGGTTTCGATGTGCATTTTCTGCTGCGCAGCGAGTTTTCCGTGGTGGCCGAACGCGGGTTGCTAGTGAACCATGCAGCCCAGGGTGCGCTGACATTGAATCCGGTCAAGGCCTATTCGAGCGCAGAAGACATGCCACCGTGCGACTGGTTGCTGGTCGGCGCCAAGACCACCAGCAACGCGGATCTGGCACCGGCGATCCTGCAAGCCGCCGCACCGAATGCAAAGGTCCTGTTGTTGCAGAATGGCCTGGATGTCGAAGACAGCCTGCGCGAACTGCTTCCCGGCTCGCTGCATCTGCTGGGCGGGCTTTGCTATATATGCGTTCATCGGGAAGGGCCGGGCGTCATTACCCATCAGGCGCTCGGTGCCGTGCATGTCGGCTACCACAGCGGCCCCGCCGATGAATCGGCGCGGATTGCGATCGTCGAAGAAGGTGTCGGCTTGTTCCAGGCCGCGGGCATCGACTCTCAGGCCATGGCGAACCTGCATCAGGCACGTTGGCAAAAACTGGTCTGGAATATCCCTTACAACGGTCTGTCGGTGTTGCTCGGGGCCAGCACCACACTCTTGATGGCCGATGCCGACAGCCGGGAAATGATCAAGGCGCTGATGGCCGAGGTGGTGCAGGGCGCAATCGCCTGTGGTCACGAGGTGCCGGCGGGTTATGCCGAGCACCTGTTCCTGATGACCGAGAGAATGCCTGACTACTGGCCGAGCATGTATCACGATTTTCTGCACAAGCGACCGCTGGAGCTACAGGCTATCTATGCCCGGCCACTGGCCGCGGCCAAAGCGGCGGGATGTGAACTGCCACGAATCGAGGCGTTGTATCGCAGCTTGAGTTTTATCGATCGACGTAATGCTTGAGTTGATCAAGGCAATGGGGGAAGGGGATGCCAAACGTAATTGACGACAAACTGGTGCTGGCGATTTCTTCGCGCGCATTGTTCGACCTGAGTGACAGCCACAAGGTCTACCTGTCGAGCGGCGTCGAGGCTTACCGGCAATATCAGATCGAACACGAAGACGAAATCCTCGAGCCCGGTGACGCGTTTCCCTTGGTGCAAAAACTCCTGAATCTCAACGCCAGCCTTGGACGTGCGCGGGTCGAGGTGGTCCTGGTGTCGCGCAACAGCGCCGATACCGGTCTGCGGGTATTCAATTCGATTCATCACTACGGGCTGGCGATCTCCCGCGCGGCATTCGTTGGCGGGCGCAGTCCTTATCCATACCTCAAGGCGTTTGGCTGCGATCTGTTTCTTTCGACTCACGCCGAAGACGTGCGCAGTGCGCTGGACGCGGGTTTCGCCGCGGCAACCATTTTGTCCGGCGGTGCCAGCCGCGCGGCCAGCGACGAACTGCGCATCGCGTTTGACGGCGATGCGGTGCTGTTTTCCGATGAGTCGGAGCGCGTTTACCAGGCCGGTGGTCTGGAGGCATTTCAAGCCAGCGAACGCGAAGCGGCGCGCCAGCCTTTGCGCGGCGGGCCGTTCAAGGGCTTCCTCGCCGCTCTCAATTTGTTGCAGCGCGAGTTCCCGGATGGCGAATGCCCCATCCGCACGGCGCTGGTGACCGCACGTTCGGCGCCGGCCCATGAACGGGTGATTCGCACATTGCGCGAATGGGATATTCGTCTGGACGAGTCGCTGTTCCTCGGTGGCCTGACCAAGTCGGCATTCCTCGAAGCCTTTGCCGCGGATGTGTTTTTCGATGATCAGGCCGGTCACTGCGAGCTGGCCCGTGAAGTCGTCGCCACCGGTCATGTGCCACATGGCATAAGCAACGAACAAAAGATTTAAGCCTGCCGTTCAACGCGTTACACCGGACGTCGTACTCGCCAAGGCGCTGCTAAGCTGAATCAATCTCCGCCATGTTGGCATTCGAGGAGGTCATATGATCCGTTCGATGCTGTATGCCACTGACCTCGGCCTGTACGCCCCCGTGGTGATGCAACACGCCCTGGAATTGGCTCGGACATTCGATGCCGACTTGTACGTAGTGCACGCGGTGGAACCCATGGGCCTGTTTGCCGAATCGGTGCTCCAGAGCTACCTCGACGAGCAGGCGTTGAACGAGTTTCACAGCCAGGGCTTGAACACGGTCATTGCGAGTATCGAGCAGCGGGTGCTGGACAGCTTTCGTGAGGAGTTGGGCGGCGAGGGTGAGTTGGACCTGAAAAGAATCCAGGCAGTACGGGTGCTGCAGGGCGATCCGTCGCAGGTGATTCTCGACCAGGCGCAGAAACTCTCTGTGGATTTGCTGATCGTAGGTAGTCACAGCCACGGGGCTGGTGCGGAAACGCCATTGGGCCGCACCGCGGCGCGGGTGTTGCAGTTGGCCAAGGTGCCGGTTTATCTGGTGCCGCTGGTGCAACGCCGTCGCCAAGGGGATCGCTAGGCTGCGAATAGCAGGGCTTTGATAAAAAAGTTCTAGATTTATTCTTCAAACCATTAATATAGTTATATACCGTCGCTGATGCCCGTGGCGTCCAACTGCTTTGAGGGATTCATATGAAGCTTCAACAACTGCGCTACATCTGGGAAGTGGCGCACCACGACCTCAACGTTTCCGCTACAGCCCAAAGCCTTTACACCTCGCAACCGGGCATCAGCAAACAGATCCGCCTGCTGGAAGACGAATTGGGCGTCGAAGTGTTCGCCCGCAGTGGCAAGCACCTGACCCGCGTCACCCCGGCCGGTGAGCGAATCATCACCACCGCTGGCGAAATCCTGCGCAAGGTTGAAAGCATCAAGCAGATCGCCCAGGAATTCTCCAACGAGAAAAAAGGCACCCTGTCGATCGCCACCACCCACACCCAGGCGCGTTATGCGTTGCCGCCGGTGATCAGTAATTTCATCAAGCAGTACCCGGACGTTGCCCTGCACATGCACCAGGGTTCGCCGATGCAGATCGCCGAAATGGCCGCTGATGGCACCGTGGATTTCGCCATCGCCACCGAAGCGCTCGAGCTGTTCGGTGATTTGGTCATGATGCCGTGCTACCGCTGGAACCGCTGCGTGGTCGTGCCTCAGGGCCACCCACTGACCAAGCTGTCGAAGCTGACCCTCGAAGCCCTCGCTGAATACCCGATCGTGACTTACGTGTTCGGTTTCACTGGCCGTTCGAAGCTCGACGAAGCCTTCAGCCATCGCGGCCTGACGCCGAAAGTGGTGTTCACCGCTGCCGACGCCGACGTGATCAAGACCTACGTTCGCCTGGGCCTGGGTGTGGGTATCGTGGCGAAAATGGCCGTCGACACCAAACTCGACAGCGACCTGGTGGTGCTCGATGCCAGCGAATTGTTCGAATCCAGCATCACCAAGATCGGCTTTCGTCGCGGCACCTTCCTGCGTGGTTTCATGTGCGACTTCATCGAGAAGTTCGCCCCGCACCTGACCCGCGAAGTCATGGCCAAAGCGATCCAGTGCCACAACAAGCAAGAACTGGAAGAACTGTTCGACGGCGTCGAACTGCCGGTTCACTAAGCCTGTTTATACGACCTCGGTAACAGCGAACTGTTGCCGAGTGCCCGCCACCAGAATCTCCACTTCATCACCTTCGAACTTGCCCAGCAGGCTTTTGCCCAGCGGTGAGCGCGGGGTGATGACAGTAATCAACTGCCCCACCAGATCGACCTTCAGACCCGCCGCATCAGGCGCCAGAAACAGCCATTGCTCTCGACCTTTTTCGTCTTCCAGACCCAGCAGGGCGCCGACTTCAATGCCGCGTCGCTCGTCATACGCACGCAGCACCAGGTTTTGACACAACGCCAGTGACTGGCGAATTTCCTCCACACGCCTGGCCTGCCCGGCTGCCAGATATGACGCCTCGAGCCCCAACGTGTCGTATTTGTTCTCGGCGATGTTTTCTTCATGGGTCGCGGTTTCGTAAGCGGTCTGTGCGGCCCGTTCAGCGATGTCGAGATCGACTCGCAGCTTGTCGAGAATCAGTTGGTGGACAGTTTGTTTGTTCATGATCAATCGCAGAACTGCAGGACATTGGCGCGGCTTTTTTCGCTGGGTGCCGTCTGGTCCTGTTGCAGCCAGAACTGACATTTGGCGTTCGACAGATTGCGGTTGCTGCTGCGCGCCTGATCGAGTCGTTGCGCCTGTTCGTCCTTGCGCAGGTTCTGTTCATACTGCTCGAACAGCGGACTCTGTGGCGGGATATCCGGAACCTGTTGCACCATCGGCGGGTTGGCCAGTTGCTGCACCGCTTGGGCCACCGGGGCCAGTTGCTCGCTGAAAAACAGGCGCGAGGCGAGCCAGCAGGTCAGCGCGATGGCGAGAAAGCCCAGCCACAGACCGAGGGCAATACTGCCGGTCAATTGCACGGCATTGAGCTGGATCGGCAACGAGCGGCGCGGATTGGTACGGTAGGGCATGACTGCCTCCTGGCGGTGGGGCGCGGGCGAGTTCCGATTGTCGCACGAAGATTAATCGTCGTCGGCTCTTCTGCGCAGGGTAATTTATGCGGACAATCGCGGCTTTTGCCAACGGGAACCTGGAATGCTTGAAATGAAACCCCGCTGGGATATTTTTTGCACCGTGGTCGATAACTACGGCGACATCGGTGTGACCTGGCGCCTGGCTCGGCAGCTGGTGGCCGAGCATTCGCTGGCGGTGCGTTTATGGGTCGACGACCTGCGTGCCTTTGAGCGCATGTGCCCCGAGATCGATATCCATGTTGCGCAGCAGTGGCAGCAAGGTGTCGAGGTGCGGCAGTGGCCCGCCGAGTGGCTGCCGACAGAAGCGGCGGATGTGGTGATAGCCGCATTCGCCTGCCAGTTGCCCGCTGCCTATATGGAAGCGATGGCCGAGCGCCAAAAAACACCGTTGTGGATGAACCTCGATTACCTGAGTGCCGAGGATTGGGTGGTCGGCTGTCACGGCTTGCCTTCGGTGAAGTACAAGCACGTACAGAAATTCTTCTTCTTTCCGGGATTCCAGAAAGGCACCGGCGGCTTGTTGCGTGAAAACGGATTGCTCGAACGACGTCGGCGGTTTCAGCAGGATCCCGAGGCTCGGCGCACCTTTCTGCAGGGCTTGGGTGTCGAGTGTGCAGCCGGTGCGCAGCTGATGTCGTTGTTCGCCTATGAAAATGCCGGGCTGGCCAGTTGGCTGGATGCGCTGGCCAGTGATTCGACGGCCACTCATCTGCTTGTGCCGGAAGGGCGGATCCTCGGCGATGTCGAACGCTGGCTGGGCGTGAATGATTTGCAGGCCGGCGCGTTGCACGTGCGTGAGGCCGTGACCGTGCAAGTGCTGCCGTTTGTCCGCCAGGATCAATATGACCTGTTGCTGTGGAGTTGTGATTTCAACGCCGTGCGTGGTGAAGATTCCTTCGTCCGCGCGCAATGGGCGGGTCGGCCTCTGCTCTGGCATATCTATCAGCAGGAAGAAGATGTCCACCTGGACAAGCTCGAAGCCTTTCTGTCGTTGTATGTGAAAGGGCTGTCGGAACCTGCGCGGGAGGCGATCAGCGGTCTTTGGCGGGCGTGGAACGCCGGCGAAAAAATGACCGACCACTGGCAATCCACTCGTAAACACTGGCCGGAGCTGGAAAAACACGCCGAGTCATGGTGTCTGGAACAAGCCTTGCAGGCCGATCTTGCCACGGCGCTGGTACAGTTTTATGGAAATTGGATATGATACGCGGCCTAGATTTTTGTAAATCCCATCCAAATTCGGATA
>NZ_RCOB01000122.1:0-8349 GCF_004307665.1 Pseudomonas sp. Sample_16 | reverse complement strand
TTTGATCGTTCCCACGCTCCGCGTGGGAATGTAGCCCGGGACGCTCCGCGTCCCTCGTCAGAGCTGGAACGCAGAGCGTCCCTTGAGGCGTGCCCACTCTCTGCGCCGTTATTTACCCAACTTCACCTTGGTCCAGCCGCGGGTCATGATCCGCTGTACGGCAATCGGCTGGTCAGGAATGGCATACAACGTCGCCATCACGGCTTCAGGCGGGTACGACCCCGGGTCGTTGCGAATCGCCTCATCCACCAAAGGCGTTGCCGCCGCGTTGGCGTTGCTGTAGCCGATGTTGTTGGTGATCTCGGCGATGATGTCCGGGCGCATCAGGAAGTTCATGAACTGATAGGCCTCTTCGACGTTCGCCGCATCACGCGGGATGGCAACCATGTCGTAGAAACTGCCGGCACCTTCTTTCGGGATGCTGTAGTCAATCTTCACCTTGTCGCCGGCTTCCTCGGCGCGGGCCTTGGCTTGCAACACGTCACCGGAGTAACCGACGGCGACGCAGATGTTGCCGTTGGCCAGGTCAGAGATGTACTTCGACGAATGGAAGTAAGACACCGACGGGCGAATCTTCATGAACAGCGCTTCAGCTTCGGCGATGTGCGCCTTGTCGCGGTCGTTGACCGGGTAACCCAGGTAGTGCAGGGCGGCCGGGATCATTTCGGTCGGCGAATCGAGGAAACTGATACCGCAGGCTTTGAGTTTTTCAGCGTTTTCCGGTTTGAACAGCAAGTCCCAGGAGTTGGTCGGCGCGTTGGCACCCAGCACTTCCTTGACCTTGGCCGGGTTGAAACCAATGCCGATCGAACCCCACATGTACGGGAACGCATGAGCGTTGTCCGGGTCGCTGGCGGAGGCGTTTTTCAGCAATACCGGATTGAGGTTTTTCCAGTTCGGCAGCTTCGATTTGTCCAGTTCCCGATAGACGCCGGCCTTGATCTGCTTGGCCAGGAAACTGTTGGACGGCACGACTATGTCATAGCCGGATTTGCCCGCCAGCAGGCGCGCTTCAAGGGTTTCGTTACTGTCGAAGACATCGTAGGTCACGCGGATGCCGGTCTCGTCTTCGAACTTCTTGACCGTGTCCGGCGCAATGTAATCCGACCAGTTGTAGACGCGCAGAACCTTGTCATTGGCCTGGGCGCCCGAGGCGATCGCGCCCAATAAGGACAGTGTCAGCAGAGTCCTGCCAAACATTTTCATCGGTACAACTCCATTTCTTTTCTTATTCAAATACACAAAACAAAAATCAGAATTCAGAACCTGTGGCAGTGAGCCCCAATATCTGGGGGCTTGATACAGTGCCTGTCTGGGGGGTTAACCCAGTGCCTGTGGCGAGGGAGCTTGCTCCCGCTGGGCTGCGCAGCGGCCCCAAAATTGTGTGAGTGCTGCACACTCAAGCGGGAGCAAACTCCCTCGCTACAAGAAGCAAGCCCCAGCGACTTACGCCGTCGCTCCCAACATCTTCTTCTCGGGCGCCTGCCAGGATTCGCTGGCGGTCTGCTCCATCGCTTCCTGGATCGCGCGTTTACGGCTGGCTTCGGCACGTCGGCTGAAATACCAGACCATGAAGGTCACGATCGAAACAGCCAACAGAATCAGGCTGGCCACGGCATTGATCTCAGGCTTCACACCCAGACGCACCGCCGAGAACACTTCCATCGGCAGGGTCGTCGAACCCGGGCCGGAAACGAAGCTCGCCAACACCAGGTCATCCAGCGACAAGGCGAACGACATCATGCCGCCCGCTGCCAGTGACGGCGCGATCATCGGAATGGTGATCAGGAAAAACACCTTGAATGGCTTGGCGCCGAGGTCCATGGCCGCTTCTTCGATGGACAGGTCCAGTTCGCGAAGGCGGGCGGAGACTACCACTGCCACGTAGGCGGCACAAAACGTGGTGTGGGCGATCCAGATCGTGACGATGCCACGCTCCATCGGCCAACCGATCAACTGCGCCATGGCCACGAACAGCAGCAACAGCGACAGGCCGGTAATCACCTCGGGCATCACCAGCGGCGCGGTGACCAGGCCACCGAACAACGTACGGCCCTTGAAACGCGTGACACGGGTCAGCACGAACGCGGCCAATGTCCCCAGTGCGACTGCTGCGATTGCCGTGTAGCAGGCGATTTCCAGCGAGCGCACCACCGAACCCATCAGTTGCGAGTTGTCGAGCAGACCGGCGTACCACTTGAACGACCAGCCGCCCCACACCGTCACCAGTTTGGATGCGTTGAACGAGTAGATCACCAGGATCAGCATCGGCAGGTAGATGAACGACAGGCCGAACACCAGCATCAATTTTGAAAACCCGAAACGTTTCATCCCCGTGCCTCCATCTCTTTGGCCTGGCTGCGGTTGAACAGCAGAATCGGCACAATCAGGATCAACAGCATGACCACCGCCAGCGCGGATGCCACAGGCCAGTCGCGGTTGTTGAAGAACTCTTGCCACAGTACGCGGCCGATCATCAGGGTCTCCGGACCACCCAGCAGTTCCGGGATCACGAACTCGCCCACCACCGGAATGAACACCAGCATGCAACCGGCGATGATGCCGTTCTTGGCCAGCGGCACGGTGATTTTCCAGAAGCTGTTGAAGGTGCTCGAACCCAGGTCCGACGCGGCTTCCAGCAAGCTCTGATCGTGCTTCACCAGGTTGGCGTAGAGCGGCAGGATCATGAACGGCAAGTAAGCGTAAACGACGCCGATATACACCGCGATGTTGGTGTTGAGGATCTCGATCGGGTGTGAGGTCAGGCCTGTCCACATCAGGAAGCCGTTGAGCAAACCGTTGTTGCTGAGAATGCCCATCCATGCGTAGACGCGGATCAGGATCGCGGTCCAGGTCGGCATCATGATCAACAGCATCAGGACGTTTTGCGCTTCCTTGCTCGCCTTGGTAATGGCGTAGGCCATCGGGAAACCGATGACCAGGCACGCCAGTGTGCTGAAGAATGCGACCTTCAACGAACCGAGGTATGCCGAGAGGTACAACTCGTCTTCACCCAGCAACGTGTAGTTGCCGATATTGAGCAGCAGGTTGAATTTCTGCTCGGCGTAGGTGTAGATCTCCGAGTAGGGCGGAATGGCCAGCGCGGCTTCCGAGAAGCTGATCTTCATTACCAGGAAGAACGGCAACATGAAGAACAGGCACAGCCATACGAATGGAATGCCGATCACCAGTTTTCGCCCACTGGGCACCAGGCGCAGGAATTGCTGATTGAAGGTTCTCATGCGCGCAGTACCACGCCGCTGTCGTCTTCCCACCACACGTAGACCTGATCGTCCCAGGTCGGACGCGCGCCCCGGCGTTCGGCGTTGGCCATGAACGACTGGACAACCTTGCCGCCGGGCAGCTCGACGTAGAACACCGAGTGGCCGCCGAGGTAGGCGATGTCATGCACCTTGCCGCTGGACCAGTTGTAGCGCGTGTCGGGTTTGGTGGTGCTGACCAGCAGTTTTTCCGGACGGATCGCGTAGGTGATCGACTTGTCCTGCACCGACGTGCTGACGCCGTGGCCGACGTAGATCTTCTGTTCCAGGTCCGGGCTGTGAATGATGGCGTGACCTTCGAGGTCTTCCACCACGGTGCCGTCGAAGGCATTCACGTTGCCGATGAATTCGCAGACCATGCGGCTGACCGGCGCTTCGTAAATGTCCACCGGGCTGCCGATCTGGGCGATCCAGCCCAGGTGCATGATTGCAATGCGCTGGGCCATGGTCATGGCCTCTTCCTGGTCGTGGGTCACCATCACGCAGGTCACGCCAACGCGCTCGATGATCTCCACCAGCTCCAGTTGCATCTGCGAGCGCAGCTTTTTATCCAGCGCGCCCATGGGTTCGTCGAGCAACAACAGCTTCGGCCGCTTGGCCAGGGAACGGGCCAGCGCCACGCGCTGACGCTGACCACCGGACAACTGGTGCGGTTTGCGCTTGGCGTATTGGGTCATGTGCACCAGACGCAGCATTTCTTCCACGCGGGCGTCGATTTCGGCGGCGGGCAAACGGTCCTGCTTGAGGCCGAAGGCGATGTTCTGCGCCACCGTCATGTGCGGGAACAGGGCGTAGGACTGGAACATCATGTTGATCGGCCGTTCGTACGGCGGCATGTCGGTGATGTCGACACCGTCTAGCAGAATCCGGCCTTCGGTCGGACGCTCGAAGCCGGCGAGCATGCGCAGCAGCGTCGATTTACCGGAACCGGAACCACCGAGCAGGGCGAAGATTTCGCCCTGATGGATTTCCAGGGACACATCGTCCACAGCGGTGGTTTCGTCGAATTTCTTGGTGACGCGGTCGACTTTCACCAGAACCTTTTTCGGTGCCTGGTGACCTTCAAGAGCCTTCCTGTAGATGCTGGAGGCGTTTGCCATGTGAAACTCCCAACAGGTTTCAGTCGTCGGGCCAACGCGGCCTGACTTAATAGTTGATTGCAAACCCGGAGCGAGTGATGCCGGCCAATTCATTTGCGGTCCTTGTGGGAGCTGGCTTGCCAGCGATGAGGCCCTGGCAGTCAACATGATCGTTGACTGACCAACCGTCATCGCTGGCAAGCCAGCTCCCACAGGGAATTGCATTTGCATTGCTGGCATCACCCATCCCGCCGGGTTTATTCGGCGCCGCCGTCCTGGCTGCCTGGTCGTGCTTGTTGTTATTGCAGTGTGTAGTTGTCGTGAAGGGCAGGCGCGCCAAGGCTCGCCTGTGATCTTCACGGGGCAGTAAATTGAATATTCGGGGTTTGAGTCAGCGCGAGTTACGCAGCGCCGCCCGTTGTCGGCACGCGTCACCAAACGCCTGGAAAATTCTCAGGTAGGGAGGGTTATCCAGCACCAGCCACTCCGGATGCCATTGCACACCGAGGGCGAAGGTTTTGCTGTGCTCGACCGAGACCGCCTCGATCAGGCCATCCGGCGCGACGGCTTCGGCGCGCAGGCCGGGGGCCAGTCGGTCAATGCCTTGGCTGTGAATCGAATTGACCTGGAACACCGTAGGCAGATCCAGCGCTTGGAACACACCGCCCGGTTGCACATTCACCTCATGTGCCGGTGCGTATTGCACGGCCAGGTCCGGGTGATTGGCTTCGCGATGATCGAGGAAGCCAGGGAGCTCATGGACCTTCTGATGCAGGCTGCCGCCGAACGCCACATTCATCTCCTGGAAACCCCGGCAGATGCCGAGCACCGGAACGCCGGCAGCGATGGCTGCACGGATCAGGGGGAGGGTGGTGGCATCCCGCGCCGGATCATGATCCGTGCCGGGGGCGCTGGCGGGGCCTTGATAGTGGAAGGGTTCCACATTCGAGGGCGAGCCGGTCAGCAACAGACCGTCAAGCTGCGGTAGCAGATCCTCGATTTCGGTCAGGTCGCCTAGGGAAGGAATAACGACGGGCAGCCCCAGCGCCGCAACGCTGACAGCGCGCAAGTACTTGTCGCCGCTGACGTGGTAGGGGTGCAGGCCAATCTGTTTGACGCACGCAGTAACGCCGATCAATGGCTTGAATGCCATTTTTATCACCTCGAAGTTTGACACTTGAACGAGCTTTTCCGGAGCTTAGCCTTGTTGATTTTAATTAACAACTCCCATGTAAAAAATTCTAAACGCCGCGCGTCCGATCTTCAGGATTTACAGGTGTTTCGAGGCTGGTTTGGCACTCTCGTGCCGCTTGGAGGCCCGAAAATAAAGGTCGAAAGGCGCGGTGTTCGCTATTGACTTCACTTTGCCTTTCGGATTGACTGGCTGCGTGAAAGGGCGGTGAACATAATAATTAACAGTAAAAAAATAGGTGCATCATGTCGGTCCCTCTGCGTACCGTTCAACTCAACGAAGCAAACGCATTCCTTAAGAAATATCCTGAGGTTTTGTACGTCGACCTTCTGATTGCGGATATGAACGGTGTGGTGCGCGGCAAGCGCATCGAACGCACCAGTCTTCATAAGGTTTACGAGAAAGGCATCAACCTGCCGGCTTCCCTGTTTGCTCTGGACATCAATGGTTCCACGGTGGAAAGCACCGGCCTGGGTCTGGACATCGGCGACGCCGACCGTATCTGCTACCCGATCCCAGGCACCCTGAGCATCGAGCCATGGCAGAAGCGCCCGACCGCGCAACTGCTGATGACCATGCATGAAATCGAAGGCGAGCCGTTCTTCGCCGACCCGCGTGAAGTGCTGGCCAATGTCGTGCGCAAGTTCGACGACCTGGGGCTGACCATCTGCGCCGCGTTCGAACTGGAGTTCTACTTGATCGACCAGGACAACGTGAACGGTCGTCCGCAGTCGCCACGTTCACCGGTGTCCGGCAAACGTCCGATTTCGACCCAGGTGTATTTGATCGACGATCTCGACGAATACGTCGACTGCCTGCAAGACATCCTCGAAGGCGCGAAAGAGCAGGGCATCCCGGCAGACGCCATCGTCAAGGAAAGCGCCCCGGCGCAATTCGAAGTCAACCTGCACCACGTGGCTGACCCGATCAAGGCCTGCGACTACGCCGTCCTGCTCAAGCGTCTGGTGAAGAACATCGCCTACGACCACGAGATGGACACCACCTTCATGGCCAAGCCGTATCCGGGCCAGGCGGGCAACGGTCTGCACGTGCACATTTCGATTCTCGACAAAGAAGGCAACAACATCTTTGCCAGCGAGGATCCCGAGCAGAACGCCGCACTGCGTCACGCGATCGGCGGTGTGCTCGAGACCCTGCCGGCGCAGATGGCTTTCCTCTGCCCGAACGTCAACTCCTACCGTCGCTTCGGCGCGCAGTTCTACGTACCGAACTCGCCGTGCTGGGGCCTGGACAACCGCACCGTGGCGATTCGCGTACCGACCGGCTCTGCCGATGCCGTACGTATCGAGCACCGCGTGGCCGGCGCCGACGCCAACCCGTACCTGCTGATGGCTTCGGTACTGGCCGGCGTGCACCACGGTCTGGTCAACCAGATCGAACCGGGCGCGCCTGTCGAAGGCAATAGCTACGAACAGAACGAACAGAGCCTGCCGAACAACTTGCGCGATGCCCTGCGCGAGCTGGACGACAGCGAGGTGATGGCCAAGTACATCGATCCGAAGTACATCGATATCTTCGTCGCCTGCAAGGAAAGCGAGCTGGAGGAGTTCGAACACTCCATCTCCGACCTTGAGTACAACTGGTATCTGCATACCGTGTAAGCGTTGTAACGTCCAAAGGAACGCCGTTGGCTTCGCGCCCACGGCGTTTTTTTATGGCCGCCTGCGGCGGTTCGCTGGCAAGCCAGCTCCCACAAGGGCGGGGTATTGATTCTGTGGCGAGGGGATTTATCCCCGTTCGGCTGCGAAGCAGTCGTAAAACCTGATGACCAGATTTTGCTGATACACCGCATTGGCTGGATTTGGGGTCGCTTCGCTACCCAACGGGGATAAATCCCCTCGCCACAGTCTGCCACTCAGGAATGTCGAACACCGGGCGCTCCGCGTACAATGCCCGCTGCCCCGCAGGAGACTTCCATGACGCGTCCCGCCACCGTTCGCAAACCCCGTGCCCGCAGTCAGGCGCGGATCAATTCGATCCTCGATGCCGCGCGCACGCTGCTGGCGGCCGAGGGCGTGGCCAGTCTGTCGATCTACAGCGTTGCCGAGCGCGCGCAAATTCCACCCTCCTCCGTGTATCACTTCTTCGCCAGCGTCCCGGCGCTGCTTGAAGCCCTGACCGCCGATGTCCACGCAGCCTTCCGCGCCTGCCTGCAAGCGCCGATCGATCACGACGCGTTACGTGACTGGCGAGACCTGTCGCGACTGGTCGAACAGCGCATGCTCGAGATCTACGACCAGGATGCAGCCGCACGGCAATTGATCCTGGCGCAACACGGCCTGACCGAAGTGACCCAGGCCGACCGCCAGCACGATCTGGAACTGGGCGACCTGATGCACAAGCTGTTCGACCAGCATTTCGAGTTGCCAAGGCTGCCGGACGATGTCGATGTGTTTGCCCTGGCGATGGAGCTCGGCGACCGCGTGTATGCGCGTTCGGTGCAGCAGCACGGGCAGATCACCCCGCGCATGGCTGAGGAAGGGATGCGCGTGTTTGATGCCTATATCGGGTTGTACCTTCCGCCATATTTACCCAAAAGAAATCTCTAGCGCATGCACCGGCCCTTTCGCGACAGGCACAAAAAACCCCGCAGGGCACACACCCTCCGGGGTTGTTTTTTGTTCACCGGCTTACAACTTGGCGATCGACACCTCGGTGGATTTCACAAAGGCGATCACTTCGCTGCCCACTACCAGCTCCAACTCCTTGACCGAGCGGGTAGTGATCACCGAAGTGACGATGCCGGAAGCGGTCTGCACATCGATTTCCGAGAGCA
>NZ_RCOB01000180.1:0-8614 GCF_004307665.1 Pseudomonas sp. Sample_16 | reverse complement strand
CAGCCGGCCATTCCGATGATCGAACCCAAGCGCGTCTTGCGCGCCCTCGCTGAACACTGGGCACTTCTGGAGCCACTGTGCGAGCACTTCGACCAAGGCACACTGAGCCTCAACGAATTGCGTTCACAGTTGGCCGCCCAGCAACTCGACAGTACGCCGCAGGACATCACCAGCCTGCTGGATGTGTGGATTCGCCTCGATATTCTGGTTCCCGTGGCGAAAAGCCCGAACCGTTTCGAACTCAACGCGCAGATTCACGACTTCCTCGCCTATCTGCGCCGTGAACACCGTCTGGGCCTGTGCCTGGAGATCGAAGCCTATCTGCGCCACCTCGAGCGTCTGGCCGGTTACATCCAGGATGCATTCGATATCCGTGACGGCAATGACCTCGCCCGTCAGTTGCGTCTGCTCGACATGCGCGTCCGTGACGTACTGAAAAAGCTCGATAACGACGAACAGGCACTGGTGGCTGTCGCCGAACGGGCGAAAACCAGCGACCGACAGATTCCGCTGCGTCAGCGTTACGCTGAAGTGCTGGCGACCTGGGACGAATACGTCGAACCGATGATCGATCTGGTGAACGCCGATGGCGCCTTCGAACAAGGCGTGCGCAAGGTCGAAACTGTCCTGCTGAAAATGCTCAGCGAACAGCAGCGGCTCGGCCACCTGGTCGATGACGACATGCTGCTGCGCACCCACGCGCGCATCCTCGAAATGCAGACCAGTGCCCAGTTGACCCTGCGTCACGCCCGCGAACTGCTGCTGCCGCTGCGCGAAGAAGCGCGGCGGCACAACGCGGTGACCCGTGGCGCCGCGCTGGCGCTGTCGATGATCCGCCGCAAAGGCATCGACGCCGTACCGCAAGCGGCCATGCCGATGTTCACCCGCCCGCAAAGCACCTTTCTCGGCAGCGCCAGTCAGGTCGAGGCCTACGTGTACGCTTTGGCCCGTTTCGAACCGAAACCGGCGCGCTTTCCCAAGGCGCACAAAACCCACAAGGGCGGCGATGCCCCGCGTGCGCCACGCACGGTCCGGGAAATGCTCGAGCGCTGCGAGGACGCCTTGCCGATGCCGGATCTGATGACCTGGCTGCTGGAACAGGAACCGGACGGCGCCACCGACGAATTGCTGTACTGGTTCTCGCGCCTGTCGAGGGAAAAACGCTTCAAGCGCGAACGCCTGGAACGTCGCGACTACTTCACACATGAGCACCAGGTCAGCCTGCGCTCCTTCGCCCTGCTCTCGGCCGGCCCTGACGCTACCGAGGATTCTGCGAGCACCCCTTATGCATCTTGATCTATCCGAACTGTCCCAACTGGCGCCGATCTTCCGCGAGCTGTTCAAGGGTTACCACGTCAGCCGCCGCGATCCGGAGCTGTACGCTCAGCTGTCGAACTTTCAGGACCAGTACCGCACGCTCTTCAAGGCACTGGGTTTTGAACTGGTCTGCGACACCCGTGGTTTCTACTATTTCGTACCGGACCTCGCCGCTGCCGCGGTAAACAAGACGGCCCAGCGTCTGGCGCTGTTCACCTTCATCCTCGTCGAGCATCTGGCCGATCAGGGGCGCGATCCGATCGCCGTGCTCGACGGTGGGAGCCTCGGTCGCGACGAACTGCCATCGTTGCTGGAAAAGTACCGCGACCTGTTCATTCAGGCCGAAGTGCAGACCCAGGACGAACTCGAAGAAAAGATCATGCGCCGCATGACCCAACTCGGTTTCGCCAGCGAAGAAAACGGCGTTTACCGCTTTCTGCCGCCGATGCACCGCTTCCTCGACGTCTGCCTGTCGGTCCAGCAAGACCGAGACCTGGCCGCCAGCCTGCACAGCGTCTTGCCACTGCCCGTGCCGGTGCTGATCGACGAAGACAGCGACGAAAAACTGCTGCAGACCGACGACCCGCTGGACCTGAGCGAATTCGAAAGTGAAAGCGAAGAAGACGCCCTGGCCCGCGCCATTGCCGAAGAACAGGAGCTCGACGCATGAGCAAGGAACGTTACGGCATCCGCCGCTTTGCCCTTCTGAACACCGCCGGCTACAGCCTCGGCCTGTTTCCGCTGGAAGAACCGTTGTCGGTCTACGGCGCGAACAACCTCGGTAAATCCGCTTCGATCAACGCCTTGCAGTTCCCGATTCTGGCGCGCATGTCGGACATGAGTTTCGGCAAGTACAGCCTGGAACAATCCCGGCGTTTCTACTTCGCCTCGGACACCAGTTACATTCTGGTGGAAGTGAACCTGCCCCACGGCCCACACGTGATCGGCGTGGTCGGGCGCGGCCCGGGCGGTGGTTTCGGTCACCAGTTCTTCGCCTACGCCGGTAAGCTCGATCTGGCTCATTACCAGAAAAACGACACCTGCCTGCGTCAGAAAGAACTGTTCACCAACCTCGAGCGCGAAGGCCTGAAAGCCTATGAACTCAAGCCTGATGAACTGCGTCGTCTGCTGGTCGGTGGTCACACATCGATTCCGCTGGACCTGACACTGATTCCGCTGCGCTCCACCAGCGAACAGAGCCTGAAGACGTTCCGCGCGTTGTTCATCAACCTGCTGCACATGCGTGAAATTACCGCGGCCAAGCTCAAGCAATTGTTCCTCGATGCGTTCGAGCACAGCCTGCGTTCCGGTAGCGTCGATTACATTGCCGCGTGCGAAGAAGCCTTCCGCGATGTACGACGGATGGAGCAGGACTACAACTCGCTGGTCGCCGCCGGCCCACTCGTCGAAGCGTTGGCCAATGGCGTGAAGCAGCGCGACATCCTGCGCGGCAAGCTGCACCGGATTTCGCCACTGCTCGATTCCCTGCTGGGCACCTGGTCGGACTACGCCAGTGCGCGCAAGGAAGAGCTGACCATTCAGGCCGAGCATTACCGCAACGAGCAGGACGCCCTGCAAAACGATCAGCGTGGCGGCACCCAGGAATTGATGCGCCTGGAGCGGGAAATCACCGGCATCCAGCGCTGGCTCGGCGAACTGGCGGTGCTCAAGCACCGCTTTGCCCTGGTCGATGACGTCAAAGTGCTGGAGCAGCAATTGCTCGCGGCCAAAGACGCTCACGATGAACTGGCCGGTGCTCTGGCTCAGTCGCGCCAGTTCAGCGCCGAAGATCTGGAAGAGCGCCTGCGGGAGCTGGAAAAACGCCTGAAGTCGGTCAAGCAGCAACTCGACCATGCCGACAACAACAGTTATGCGCGCCTGCGCGAAGAGTTCTCGCAGCAGGACGTCGAGCGCCTGATGCGCCTGTTCAACAGCGCATTGTTCAGCCTGCCATTGGGCGAGCACGGCATCACCCTCGACGAGAACGGCGACTGGGTGAAATCCGTGGAACTGATCCTCGACGGTTTCAAAGGCGAGCGCTTCGAAGTGCCGGGCCTGTCCATCGACATCTCGCACATCGAGCCGCCAGCCTTGCAGGCGCTGGCCGACCGTGCAGCGTTGCGCGATCAGAAAGAGCGTCTGGACAAAGAACTCAAGCAACTGAAAACCCAGCAAGCCGTGGCTGCCGACCGCGCCGCGAGCAAGACCCAGACCGAAGCGCTGTACCAGCAAGTGCTGGACGCGCAGAAAGCCCTGGAAGATTTCCGTCGCGCCCAGACCTTGAGCGCTGAAGAAGGCGACAAACTGGAACAACTCGCGCAAATGGAAGCGGCGCAGGACGAGCTGAAGCGCTCCAGCGATGCGTTCACCGAGCGCGTCCAGCAACTGTCAGCCAAGCTGCAACTGGTCGGCCGCCAGATCGGCGACATGGAAGCCAAGCAACGCACCCTCGACGACGCATTGCGCCGCCGCCAGTTGCTGCCGGCGGACTTGCCCTTCGGCACGCCGTTCATGGACCCGATCGACGACTCCATGGACAACCTGCTGCCACTGCTCAATGACTATCAGGACAGCTGGCAAGGCCTGTTGCGCGCTGATGGCCAGATCGAAGCGCTGTACGCGCAGGTCCGCCTCAAGGGCGTGGCCAAGTTCGACAGCGAAGACGATATGGAGCGTCGCCTGTCACTGCTGATCAACGCCTACGCGCACCGTACCGATGAAGCCCTGACCCTGGGCAAGGCCCGTCGTGCCGCTGTGACCGACATCGCCCGCACCTTGCGCAACATCCGCAGCGACTACGACAGCCTCGAGCATCAACTGGCGCTGTTCAACCGCGAGATCAACAAGCGTCAGGTGTCCAACCTGCAGAGCTTCCGCATCGTGCTCGCTCCCAACAAGGAAGCGCTCAAGCACATCGACCAGATCATCCACAGCGCCGGTCAGTACGAAGAAGGCGAAACCCTGTCGGTGTTCGACCTCAGCCAAAGCGCGGAACAGGACAACAAGAACGAAGAGGCCAAGGAATATCTGGCTCGACTGGTGGCGGCCAACCACAACCAGCTCGGCCTCAAGGACTTGTTCGAACTGGCGTTCGAGATCACCAAGGTCAACGGTCAACCGGTGATCCACACCGACATCGATGGCGCGGCCTCCAACGGCACCACCATGACCATCAAGGCGCTGACCAACATGTACTTGTTGCTGCACTTGATGGACCGCGACCTGGCCGGGCGTGTGCGCTTGCCGTACTACCTCGACGAAGCCGCGGACATCGATGAGAAGAACCAGGCTGCATTGCTGGAAACCAGCCTGCAACTGGGCTTCGTGCCGATTCTCGCGAGTGTGAAACCGCAGGTTTGCGCCAGTGTCGCGATCGACCTGGAAGGCGGAAGCGGTCCGGCGGGCATCTACATCGACGAGGCGGACTGGAAGTACATCCGTCGTCACGATCAAGTGAAGGCAACGCTCAACGTTGCAGCGGATGAGCCGGAACTGGATGCGGTTTGATCCGGTTTAGTCGAAGGCATTAAAAAGGCCGCGATCCAATGGATCGCGGCCTTTTTCATTCTTACCGGCTTACTTGCCGAGGGAAATTTTCGGTGCCCAGGTCAGCCATTCCTCTTCGAACTTGTCGAACAACGGGAACGTCTGTTCCGGCCGCACGGCGCTGCCCATCCGCTCACCGTCCGGCGTGGCAAACGCAACGCCGCCCTGAATCATGGTTTCCAGCGACTCGGTTCTCACCGTTGCGCCTTTGAAAAGACCGACATCGAAATCAAACCCGCTGGTATTCCAGAAGCGCGTACCGCTACGCACCAACGGCGCATATTTAGGCTCGATCAGGATGTGGATAAGCACGCGGTCCGCCGTCTGGCCCAGCTCATACCCCGTCACCTTACCCACGGTGATTTCGCGATAGGTCACCGGCACCCCGGCTTTCAACGAACCTCGGCGGGCAGCGCTCAGTACCAGGCTTAATCCGGCTTCAGCCTTGGCGGTTTCGGGTGGACTGGACAGAGCCACAAAGTTTTTCTGCGGGCCGAGGTTCTTCGCGGCTGGCTGCACTTCGATGTATTGCCCAGTCACCAACGTTTCAAGGTTGGATGTCTTGATCAGCCCCAACTCAGGCTTGACCACCCAGAACTCGCTGCCAACTCGCGCGATGCGCTCGGGTACTTCGGTGATGCGTGCCGTCAGCAGTACCGATTGAAGATCATCACTGAGGTCAACGTTCTCGATCTTGCCGACATCCAGACCCTTGAAGCGAATGGGAGTCCCTGCTCGCAACCCATCGGCGCGATCGACCTTGATCGTGATCACCGCGCCTTTCTGATTGGCTTCCTCATGGCTGGCGAACAGGCGGAACCGCGGAATCCGTTTCTGCAATGGCGCATTGGCCTGCGGTGTTTCAAAGGCAATGCCGCCAGCCATCAGGCTTTGCAGCGACTCACTCTTGACTTGAATCCCGCCGGTCAACCCGCCCGTCAGCGTGATACCGCTGGCATTCCAGAACCGCGTCGAGGCGTTGACCAGGTTTTCGTACTCCTTCTCGATGTGGACGCCGATCACCAACTGGTTTCTTTTACGCGAGAACTGGTAGCTCTGTACCGACCCGACTTTCACCTGTTTGTAGAGAATCGGGCTGCCGACTTCCAGCGAACCAAGGTTCTCGGTGAACAACACCAGGTGCAGACCCGGCGAGCGCAGATCCAGCGGCGGCGCCTTGGGCCGCGCGACGAACTCACGTTGCGGCGCTGCACCTTTGTCACCGGGGCGCACAGCAATGTAATTACCTTTGACCAATGCCTCCAGGCCGGTAATGCCGGCCAACGAAATGGACGGCTTGACCACCCAGAACTGCGTGCCGTCGACCAGGTAATCCTCGGCCAGCGGGTCCAGCGTCAATTCGGCGCTGGCGGCGGAGAGATCCGGATCAACCTTGAGCGCCTTGAGCGTGCCGACCTGAATACCTTTGTACATGACCGGCGTACGACCAGCCTGTAAGCCTTCGAAGTCACTGAGCTTGACCTTGACCTTGATACCCGCTGCCGCTGCATCGAAATCCTCATACAGACGGAACGGCAAGCTCGGATCAGTAGGCGGACTGTCCTTGCGGTTTTCCGGCGTTGCAAAGGCAATACCGCCGGCGACGATACTGGCCAGAGATTCGCTGCGTACCTTCACGCCTGACAGATTGGCATCGATGCTGATGCCGCTGGCGTTCCAGAAACGCGTGTGTTTACGCACCAGCTTGGCGTAAGTCGGCTCTATAAACACCTTGAGTTCAACGGTGCTCTGATCCTCGGAGAGCACGTAACTCTTGATCTGTCCCACTTTGATCTGCTTGTAGAACACCGGACTGCCACGGTTCAAAGAGCCCAGTCGATCGGCTTTGATCGTAAGGTGCAGGCCGGGTTGAGCATCGGAAAGCGGCGGCTCTTCGGCCAGTGCCTTGAACTTGCGAGTGGGCTCGCCTTCACCGGGGCTGATCGCCACATAGTTACCCGAAACCAGCGTTTCCAGGCCGGTGATACCAGCGAGCGTCACACTCGGTTTGACCAACCAGAAACGCGTGCTGGTCCGAAGATATTGCTCGACATCCTTGTTCATTTCGACGGTGGCGATGACGCCCTTGGAACTCCCTTCATCATCGAGCTTGAGGGTTTTCACCTTACCTACCGACATGCCCTTGTAAACCACTTCGGTCTTGTTGGCCTGGATACCTTCGCCGCTCTCGAAACGCACCTGTATCTCGATGCCGTTCTCGTTATAGGCACGCCAGCCGAGCCAGCCGCCAATAATCAGGGCGATCAGAGGTAACACCCAAATGGCTGACCAGTTCGAGGCCGGTCGGGTTTTCGCTACAGGCAAATCAGTCATGGTCGTCGTCCGACTCCGTGTTATCCCAAATCAGTCGGGGATCGAAAGTTACTGCGGCAAGCATCGTCAGAATTACCACGCTGGCAAAAGCGACCGCACCTGGATTGGCTTCAATGCTGGCAAGCCGCCCAAAATTAACGACCGCCACCAGGATGGCGATCACAAAGATATCGAGCATCGACCATCGCCCGATGAATTCAATAAAGCGGTACATCCAGATGCGTTGACGGGCCGACAAGGGTTGACGGCGCTGCACCGAAAACAGCAGCAGGCCAATACCCACGAGTTTGAACGTGGGGACCACGATACTGGCGATAAACACCACGGCCGCAATGGGGAACATACCGTAGTGAACCAGTTCGATCACACCGGCCATGATCGTGCTGGGCGCACCTTTTCCAAGGGAGTTGACGGTCATGATCGGCAACATATTGGCCGGTATGTAAAGAATGGCAGCCGTAATCAGCAAGGCCCAGGTCCGAACCAGACTATTCGGGCGGCGGGCGTGAACCAACGCTCCGCAGCGTGTACAGACTTGCTCATCGGTATCAGCTTCCTGCCTGTTCAACTCATGACATTCCGCACAAATCAGAATGCCTGCATCAATCGCCCGCATGGGCATCTTCTCCTGACAAAGCCTGCCAGATCTGGTGAGGTGACATGACGACCTCCAACCAGACCTGAATCAGCAACAAACCAATAAAGCACGCCAGACCAAGTCCTACGGTGATTGCTGCCATATCGGCCAGTTTGACGATCGCCACCAATACGCCCATGAGGTACACCTCAAGCATTCCCCAGTCGCGCAAGTGGTGATAAATGCGGTAGAGCAGCAAGCCGTAACTGCGCCCGATATTGAAACGGATGCTCAGTAATACGATCAGTTGACACAGCAGCTTGAGCAGCGGGATGGCCATGCTGCACAGAAACACGATCACTGAAACGCTTTGCATGCCTGTGTCAAAAAGCGCGACCACACCACTCCAGACAGTGTCGTGAGCCGATTGCCCGAGTAGATTGAGTTGCATGATGGGTAAAAAGTTCGCCGGGATGTACAACAGCAGCGCCGCTATGACCAGGGCAAGACTTCGCTGCACGACGTTGTGACGGTGGGCATAGAGTTCATAGCCACAGCGCGGGCACAGGGCTTTCTCGCCATGAGCGAGCTTGGGCTTGCGCATCAGCAAATCGCACTCATGGCACGCAACCAGATTTTCTAGTGGTAATTCTGACAGCCCTGGGGTGTCAACCGGCTCTGGCATAAGCCCTCTGAATCTGAAAAAGTTGGACCTATTCTAGTGTCCTGGGTGGAAAATAACTGTGCAAATTTGTGTCGCGCATGACACGTTTTTCTTGCGCACAAAAACAAAACCCCAACTGCTTTCGCAATTGGGGTTTCGGAATTTAATCTTGACGA
>NZ_RCOB01000154.1:0-8745 GCF_004307665.1 Pseudomonas sp. Sample_16 | reverse complement strand
CAGTCCGCATCGCAATGCGCTGCTGGGCATTGCGCAGATCATCATGCTCGGTGAGTTGGCGGTGAATCGGGCTCTGGATAATCTCGATCCGCCGTAGTAGGCCGCGTTAGCGTTCATCGACGGCAGGCTGGCACAGGGGAATGCATTTCAAATGTAGGAGCCGGCTTGCTGGCGATGATCTGTCAGGCACGGCGTTGTCGACTGAACAGCCGCCATCGCCAGCAAGCCGGCCCCTACCAAACCGAAAAATCCAGACTATTGACCCGACCCACTGTCCACCGCACCCCCCGCATCCTGATCAAAAAACGCCGGAATCTCATGCTGGTAGCTCTTGAGCCAGCGTTGCATGGCCAGTTCCCGTTCGGTCGCGGTGGCGGTTTGGGTTTTTTGGGAGGCGGCCATATTGCTGCTTTGCAGCTGCAACCAGCCTTCGGTTTCCTGTTGTTGCGGTGACGCGGGGCCAGGGCCGATAGCGTGGGCATTGAGTGGCAAGGCCAGGAGGCCGAGGCAGCAGAGGGTAGTGGATTTCATCCTGGGATCTCCCTACTGAAGGGGCACGGTGGTGACCGCTGCAACTTGCGCGGCGGCGGTCGCGGCAGGTTTGGCCGGGGTCTTGAGTTTTTCCGCGCGGGCCTGGGCTTCGGTGACTTGCGCCGGGCTCAGGCCGAGGCGGCTGACCAGTTCGGCAGCGCGGCTCCAGTCGTCCTGGTAGATCAGCAGCGTCACCAGATTCTGCGCGGCCAGCAGGTCGCTTTGCTTGAGTTCCATGGCGGTGAGGAATTCGAATCGGGCATCTTCGACACGCAGTTGGTTGAGGTACACCACGCCCAGGTCATTTCGGATTTTTTCGTCGGTGGGCGCCAGTCGCGCGGCGCGCTGCAAGTGGGCCTGCGCCAGGCCGTTGTCGCCCCTGGCGGCGGCGAGTTGGCCCAGGCCGTGTTCGGCTTCGGCGGCCATGCAACCGCCGAGCAGGCTGCGGTACAACGGTTCGGCTTCGCTGCGGCCGAGCAATCGGTAGACCTTGGCTTTGCGCAGGCGCACATCGGCGAGGTTGTCCGGCAGGCTTTGCAGGTTGGCCAGGCTGGCGTGCAGTTTGCCTTCCTTGGCCATGTCCTCGGCCAGGTTCAGCGACAGCTGTTGCTCGGAGCTCAGCTTGCTGCAACTGGCGGAGTCGGTCAGGGCGCTCCAGGGTGTTTGACCGGTGCTCGCGCAACCGCTGAGCAACAGCAGACTCAAACCGGCAATCAGTGCTTTCATCAGAATCCCTCTACGAAGCAAAAGCCCGGGCCAGGGCGGTGAGCCCCGGGCCGGCCAGGACGATCAATAACGCCGGGAAGAGGAACAGCATCATCACGACGGACATTTTCGCGGACATCTTGGAGATGTATTCCTGCAGGCGCGTCAGGCGCCGATCATCGAGCAATAACTTGAGCGCCAGCAGGGATTTCATCGCGCCGCCGCCCTGATGTATCAGCTGTTGCAGGATCACGCAGGTGTCAGTGAATTCGTCCACCGCGAGCATGCGCGAGGCCTTGTTCAGCTCCTCGGCCAGTTCCAGGCCGGAGTCGACGCGGGTCAGCACCAGGCGTAATTCATGGGTCAGAATCGGCAGCAGTTGTTTGCCTTCGTTGCTCAAGACGCGCAGCGATTGCTCCACGGCCATGCCCGACTCAAACAGAATGCGTAGCAGTGGAATGAAGGTGGAAATTTCGATCGCCAGTTTTTTCCGCCGACGGTGAGCGGCGGCAGCAAGCAGACGTTTTGGCAGCAGATAACCGATGCCAACGGCAAATGCCGGGACAATCCACGGATTGGCGACTTGCGGGAAGAACAGCCCCTGGATCAGTGCACTCGGGGCCAGTGCCAGCACCGGAACCCCCACTTGGCACGCCGCGAAGATCGAGCGTTTGCGGGCGGTGCGCCAGCCGAGGGCGTTGAGCAGCGTTTGGGTTTCGTTATCGAGACTGACCGTTTGCCGGCCCACTCGACTGTTGCCCAGCGCATGCAGCCATTGGTTGAAGCGGTTATCCGCCGGGTTTTTACCGTCCAGCCGTTGCACCACTTGGCGGGCACGCCGACGCAGTTCCAGCACGACACTGAGCAGCATCAGCGATGCCAACAGAAACAGCAGCGAGCTCAACAGCAATGACAGGTTCATAGGCTACGCAACATGCGCCACAGCGCCAGACAGCCAAACACCTGAAAGCCCAGCGCGGCCATCAGCATCATTTGCCCCGAGCCATCGCTCCACATGGTCATCAGGTATTTAGGATTGGCGATCAGGAAGTAACCGGCGACGGTGACCGGCAACGCCGCCAGGACCACCGCCGTGACGCGGGTTTCGCCGGTCATGGCGCTCAGTTGACGCGCCGCCTGTTCGCGTTCGCGGATCATCTTGATCAGGTTTTCCAGCAACTCGCTGGCGTTGCCGCCGTAGCGGTGGTTGACCTTCAGGCCGAGGGCGAACAGACGCAGTTCGTCTTTGTCGTAGAGTTCGGCGAAGTCCGATACCGCATCGGGCAGGCTGATGCCCAGTTGTACGTTGCGTTGCACCCGGCCCAAGGCATTTTTCAGCGGGTCCTGGGCGGCATCGATCGCACCCAGCACGGCATCGGCCAGGGTGCGTCCGGACTTCAGGCTGCGCACGGTGTGATCGAGCAGCGGCGGCAATTGTTCGATCATGCGCTTTAGCCGGCGTTGGTAGCGCCATTCGACAAACACTTTCAGGAGCAAGGGCGGCAGCAATAACGCCAACAGCAAGCCGATCCAGCCGCCCGCTACGACGGCGACTAAAACAAGCAGCCCCCACAGGGCGAGCCACTGTTCGATACGTTCAGTCGGGCGCCCGAGACCTGCGCGCAAGAAGGCCCGCTCCAGCGCCGACCATGAGGTTTTGTGCGCCACCCGTTCCGGTTGCCCTTGGCTCAAGCGCTCCAGCACGCGCTGGGTGCCGGGTTGACGCAGGCCGCGATAGAGCAAACGCGCCGACAGGCCCAGCAAGGCCAGGCAAACGACGATGAGCAGCAGCGGTTTGAGCATGCCGTGGCCTTCAGTACGCGATAGGGGAGAGCGTCGACTCGCGACGCAATTTGTCGCCGGCCGGGTTGAGCGCCTCGCGCAGGAAACCAAAGCCACTGCGTCGGTCGAGGCGGAACAGGGTGTTGGTCACGTAGACGTCTTCGCGGATGCCGATGACCTCCACCACCTCGCTGACGCAACGGCGACCGTCGGGCATGCGGGTCAACTGAATCACCACGTCCAGCGCGGCGCAGATCATCTGGCGCAAGGTCCGTTCGGCGATGCTGCGGCCCGTCAGACCGACCAGGGTTTCCAGGCGCAGCAAAGCATCCTGGGCATTGTTGGCGTGCACGGTACTCATGGAGCCGTCGTGGCCGGTGTTCATCGCCGTCAGTACGTCGACCACTTCGACACCGCGGATCTCGCCGAGGATGATCCGGTCCGGACGCATCCGCAGGGCGTTGCGAATCAGGTCGCTGGCCTTCACCTCGCCATGGCCCTCGGCATTCGGCGGGCGGGTTTCCAGGCGCACCACGTGCGGGTGGCCCAGTTGCAATTCGGCGACGTCTTCGATGGTCACCAGGCGTTCATGGGGGTTGATCAACTGGCTGAGGATGTTCAGCAGCGTGGTCTTGCCGGTGCCGGTGCCGCCACTGATCAAGATATTGCAGCGCTTGCCCACGGCTTCCTGGAGGAATTCGTAGATCGCTTGATCGATGGTTTGCATGGCCATCAGGTCGGTGCTCTTGAGCATGTCCTGGCGGAACTTTCGAATCGACAGGCAAGGGCCGTCCAGCGCAATCGGGGGAATGATCGCGTTGACCCGGCTGCCGTCCGGCAGGCGCGCATCGACCATCGGCGATGACTCATCGAGCCTGCGTCCCAGTGGCGCAAGAATGCGTTGCATGACGCGTTCGACGTGGTGCGCATCGATGAAACGCAAATCGCTTTGGTGCAGCACACCGTCACGCTCGATAAACACCCGATGCGGGCCATTGACCAGAATTTCGGTCACGGCCGAATCACGCAGCAGCACTTCCAGCGGGCCGAAACCGGTGAGCTCGTCGACGATTTCTTCGGCCAGGCGCTCCATCTCGTAGCGGGAAATCGCCAGGTGCAGGCGCGCGATGTATTCGGCCACTTTGTCGATGACGAACTGCGACAGCACTTGCCGTGAACCTTCCAGCAGGTTTTTGCCGGACTCTTCGATGGCATCAATGATGTAGCGGTGCAGCACCAGTTTCAGGCCTTCATGATCGGTATTGCCGGCCACCGCGCGCGGGCTGGCGCCGAAGAGTTTTTCCGCGCTCATTGCACACCTCTCAAGCGACTGAACCAGGACTTGGGTTTGGCCAGGCTTTCGGAGCGTTTGGCCAGGCGTTCACCGAGGGTGCGTAGGCTTTGAGTAAGGACTTCTCGTGGGGCCAATTCGAATAGGGTCACACCCTGGTTCTTTGCGTTCAGGCGCACTTCGGGGCAGTAGGCCAGGGTGGCGATGATTTCCATGCCGAAGCTTTTGCCCAGGGCATCTGAGTCCGGCGCCACGCTGCGCAGATAACGGTCGACCAGCAGTTTGGCGTGATCGAGCTTCACACCTTTTTCGCGCCACAGGTTGAGCACCGCCAGGTTGCGGCGGCAATCAAGCACGTTCTGGTCGGTGTACCACAACAGCTTGTCGCAATGGCTGACGAAGGTGCGCAGGGCTTCACTGTCGGGCTGGCCGGTGAGGTTCACCACGATGTGCTGGAAGTGTTGGCGCAGGGCGCTGAGCAGCATGTACAACTCGGCAGCGCTGGTGTGTTCCAGCGGTTCATCGTTGTTGGCGTAGGCGAGAATGCGCAGGCCGACTTCGCAGCGGGTGAAGGCGCTGTCGATCAGCGTGGCATCGAGGCGGCGGACATGACGCAAGGCATCGCCAAAATGAAACGAACTCTCCAGACCGAGCAAGGCCAGGCTGTCGCCGCGGGGTAATCCGAGGTCAAGCAGCAGCGTCTGCTGGCCGCTCTTCTGCACCACTTGCGCCATGTGATTGGCAAGCAGCGCACCGTCGGCATTGCTCTGCACGCCATACAGCACGGTCAGGCCGCCCAAATGGTTGCTGGGCGCCACGGCCGGCAGGCGTTTGCTCAGGCGCCGCACCAATCCGGCGACCTCACTGGAACGTGAACCATAGGCGACAAAGTCCCGCGCACCGGCCCGCATGGCATTGAGTACCAGTTGGTTGTCCATGCCGTCGCCCAGCGCGACGATGGCCAGCATCGGTTTGGCTTCCAGCGCGCCTTCGATCAACGCGCACTGCGCGACCACGTGTTCACGGTCAAGGCCCACGAACACCAGGTTGGCGAAGGTCACGTCGACCAGCGCCAGCAGTTCATCGAGGCTACCGCCCCCGGCACTGACCACCTGGCCCAACGGCGCGAGGGCGCCTTGCAGCCATTCAAGATCGGTGCTGTTGCGCGTGATCGCAAGAAAGGTCTGGCTGAGGTTCTGGCTCATTGCGATAGCCCGCTGCGTTTATCGAAGTCGCCGTTTTCAAGGAAGTACAGGCGATACCAGTTGGGATCGTAGTTGCGCAGTTTTTCACCGGGCAGCGATGGCAGCTGTGCATTCACCGCCAATGGTTGCACCAAGTGCGGGGTGACGATCATCAGCAGTTCCCGTTCTTCGCGATTGATCGCGGAACTGCGGAAGAACGCACCGAGGATCGGGATGTCGCCCAGCCCCGGAAACTTGTTTACCTGCGAGGTGTTTTGCGTGCTGATCAAGCCGCTGATGACGAAGCTCTCACCGTCGGCCAGGGAGATGCTGGTGTCGGTGCGGCGAATGGTGAAGGCCGGCACGGTGGTGCCGCCGATGGTCACGGCATTGTTGTAGTCCAGTTCACTGACTTCAGGAGCAACCTTGAGCGCGATCTGGTCGTTGCCGATGACTGTCGGCGTGAGCGTCAGGCGGATGCCGAATTCCTTGTATTCGATGGAATAGCTGTCGCTGTTGGCGCTGGGAATCGGGATCGGAATCTCACCGCCCGCCAGGAAGCTCGCGCTCTGCCCGCTGAGCGCCACCAGGCTTGGCCGGGCCAGGGTATAGGCGAAGCCACTGCCCTCCATGGCATTGATGATCGCGAGGAAGTTACCGCCACCGGCGACGATGTTGTACATGTCATTGGCCAGCGGAATGCTCGGCACGGCAATGCGCGGGTCAAGGTTGCGCAGCGGGAATACCCGTGGTGTCACCGCGGTGTTCGGCACCGTGCCGGGGGAGCCGAACAGGAAGTTCGAGCTTTTGCCGTAGATCGACGTGCTGGCTTCCTTGAGTTTGGTGCGGCTGACTTCGACGAAGCGAATGTCGGTCTGTACCTGCGATGGCAGCAAGGGATCAGCGGAGGGTAGCTGTCGTGCAGTGGTCATGGCCGTCGTCGCGCGACCCTGGACGAACACCATGCTTTGGCGGGGTGCACTGGCGCAGGCCGTCCAGACCATCAGGCTGGTCGTGCCGGAGGCGACGCCGGTGATCAGGAACGCCTGATTGCCGTTGACCCGCACATCGGCGATTTTCGGGTCACCCACGGCGATCCGGGTAATCGCTACGGGCGATTGCAACTCCTGTTGCTGCCCTTCGCCCACTTCCAGCGCGGCCGGCAATGGGCCGAGCGTGGCGCAACTGCCGGTTGCAGCGGTTGCTGACGCCAGCGGTAAGCTGCCCAGCAAGGTGGCCCAGATCAAGCCGTTGAACAACGGCGTAAAACGTCTGCGCATTAAAAGGCGTCCTTGCTCGATTCAGGGGGTCTGTTGAGTGATTTCATTACCGCGGATCACTTCCACAGCGGACTTGCGTGGTGTGGTTGCGCCACTGTTGGTGATCGGTTTGGGAGGAGCTGTCATGGCCAGTTGATTGAACTGCACCAGTTCGCGATTGGCGTTGGCGATGTTGGCCGGGGATTCGCTTTGGCCGGCCCAGTAACGGGCCAGGCGTTTTTCATCGGCGCTGCGCACCGCCAGGCGCAACACTCCCGCCTGGGCTGCAAGCATCAAGCGGCTGAGCAGTTGTTCGGGCACGGCGAGCAGCACGGTGCGGGCGCCAGCGCGTTGTTGTTCCTGCCTGAGTTTGTCGTCGTTACTGCGAGCCGGGCTGGCGGGCTGGCCGTTGTTGGTCAAGCCCATTTGCTCGCCCACGCCCAGTACACGCAAGGCCGGTACCACCAGTTGCGCCGACGGTTGCAGGTTGATGGCGTCGCCGCGCAAAAACAGCAGCACATCGACATAATCGCCCGGCGTCAGTTGACCCCCGGCGTTGATCACTTCATCCACGGCGACGGCCAGAGCGCGTTCATCGGGACGAATCATCCGCGCCAAGTTACTGCCAGCTTCGAAACTTTCATCGCTCAGCCAGCTGCCGGCGCGAAGGGCGCGCCAAGGCGTGCGGCCAATGGCCTGGTCAAGTTGGGTGAGGCTGCCCGCGGGGACGGTACGAAGTTTTTCCAGGGCGACATCGTCGGCGGTGATTTGTACAAACGGCGCGATGTCCCGTTGCAGTACCACGACGGGTTGGCGAGTGGTGTCTTCTTCAACAGGCGCGGTCGGTTGTACGGTGGAGGTGGTCGTATCGGTCCCGGTGTGCACAACGGGCGCGGCGACGGGTTGGCGGGTCAGTGTGAAGCCCAGGTAACCGGCAATGACCGCACCCACCAGAGACAATCCGGCAAGACCCAGGATGAAACGGCTGTTCATGACGGCTCTCCCTTTCCTGCTGCTTAAAGCCTCGCTTTCCAACGAGAAAACTTCGCAATCAGGCAGCTATGAACATAAAACGATTTCGCTATTTGACCGTAGCGCAGCTAGAGCAAAACGCCATTACCCAGAGCGAAATATCTGGGCAAAGTTAAAGAATTCGATGAAATGCAGGGTTTTTTGACGTCAACGAAACGACTAATACTTTCGTATTAATGCGTTGTTACAGTTGTTGGAAGGGGGAATGCCGACAATGCTGATGCTGGCATAGGGGAATCATGTTGCGCTTGTGCAACACCCGGGTGCTTCAGGAGACATGTCATGCCTTTTTCCAAGCTGGTTCAGAAGGTCAAATCGGAGTTCGTTTTCTACAAGGGGCTGGTCAAGGATACCGAGGGTGCTTCGGGTATTGAGTATGCGATTATTGCGGCCATGGTGGCGGTGGTTCTCGCCGGGTTCAGCTCAGGCGTCAAGACCGCCATTTCCACTACCTTTACATCGATCAAGGCTGCTTTGTAACAGTCAGCCATGCGCCTGTTTCGAGTGATCCAAAGTCAGCGTTCAGTCCAATGCAGGGTTGCCTTATGAATGCTCCAGCAGCGCCACGACAGCAACTTCTTCTGGTCGATGACGAAGAGGACGCAGTGCTTGAGTTGGCGGAGTTGCTGGAGGGTGAGGGCTTCGTTTGTTTCACGGCGACATCGGTCAAGCTGGCGCTGCAAACGCTGACGCAGCATCCGGATATTGCGCTGGTCATCACTGATCTGCGCATGCCGGAGGAAAGTGGCATGTCGTTGATCAAGCGGTTGCGCGAGCATACGTCGCGTCAGCATTTGCCGGTGATTGTGATGTCGGGGCATGCGGACATGGATGATGTCAGTGACATGTTGCGCTTGCAGGTGCTGGATTTGTTTCGCAAGCCGATTTATCACGTGCGGTTGTTGGAGACGTTGAATAATCTTTTTCCTTTGCCGCAGGTTTATTTGGTCAAGGGGTGATT
>NZ_RCOB01000137.1:0-9245 GCF_004307665.1 Pseudomonas sp. Sample_16 | reverse complement strand
GCAGCGCACCGGCATCGGCCAGCAGGCGGGATTTGCGCAAGGCAATTTCCCCCCCGCCGACGACCAACACACGACTGCCGCGAAGGTTGTGAAACAGCGGCAGATAGTTCATTCAGCCGATTACCTCAAGGCCACCCATGTAAGGCTTGAGCACTTCAGGCACGCGGATCGAACCGTCGGCCTGCTGGTAGTTCTCAAGAACCGCAACCAACGTACGACCCACAGCCAGGCCGGAACCGTTCAAGGTGTGCACCAGTTCAGGCTTGCCGGTTTCCGGATTACGGAAACGGGCTTGCATGCGACGGGCCTGGAAATCGCCGCAGTTGGAGCACGAGGAAATTTCACGGTACTTGTCCTGGCTCGGGATCCACACTTCCAGGTCGTAAGTCTTGACCGCGCTGAAGCCCATGTCGCCGGTACACAGCGCCAGGGTGCGGTAAGGCAGTTCGAGCAGTTGCAGGACTTTTTCAGCGTTGGCGGTCAGGCCTTCCAGCGCTTCCATCGACTTCGACGGCTCGACGATCTGCACCATTTCAACCTTGTCGAACTGGTGCTGGCGGATCATGCCGCGAGTGTCACGGCCCGACGCACCGGCTTCACTGCGGAAGCAAGGTGTGTGGGCGACGAATTTGATCGGCAGTTGCTTGGCGTCGACGATCTCACCGGCAACGATGTTGGTCAGCGACACTTCAGCGGTAGGGATCAAGTACAGATCGGCTTCGCCTTCGCGAGCGATCTTGAACAGGTCCTCTTCGAATTTCGGCAACTGGCCGGTGCCTTGCAGCGCCGGAGCCTGGACCAGATAAGGCGTGTAAGCCTCTTCGTAACCGTGCTCGGTGACGTGCAGGTTGATCATGAACTGCGCCAGGGCGCGATGCAGACGGGCAATCGGGCCACGCAGCAGGGCGAAACGAGCGCCGGACAGCTTGGCGGCGGTTTCGAAGTCCAGCCAGCCGAACTTCTCGCCCAGTGCTACATGGTCCTGAACCGGGAAATCGAAGGCAGTCGGGGTGCCCCAACGGCGTACTTCGACGTTGCCGTCTTCATCTTCACCGACCGGCACCGATTCGTGCGGCAGGTTGGGGATACCCAGCAGGATCGAGTCCAATTCGGTCTGGATCGAGTCCAGTTCGACTTTGCCGGCGCTCAATTCACCCGCCATGCGCTCGACGTCCGCCATCAGCGGCGCGATGTCTTCGCCGCGCTGCTTGGCCTGACCGATGGATTTGGAGCGCGCGTTACGTTCGGCCTGCAGTGCTTCGGTGCGGGTCTGGACGGTCTTGCGCTGTTCTTCCAGCGCTTCGATGCGCGCGACATCCAGGGCATAGCCACGGGAAGCCAGGCGGTCCGCTACGTCCTGAAGGTTGCTACGTAACAGTTTGGAATCGAGCATGTCGGTCTCTCGTTATCAAAGTTTGGTCAAGGACAGGCCGGCCCAGGTGGCGAGCAGCCCGCCGAATACGCTGATGGCCGCATAGCCCAGGGCCAGCGGCACTTGCCCGCTTTCCAGCAAGCGCACCGTATCCAGTGAAAAGGATGAAAAAGTCGTCAGCCCTCCGAGGAAGCCGACGATCAACCCGGCACGCACCTCGATGGGCACCTCCGGGCGAATCAAAAACAGACCGTATAGAACGCCGATCAGCAAACAGCCCACGATATTAACGGCCAGCGTCGCGGTATAGAAGTGCCGCGGCCAATTAGCGTTGATCCAGTTACCCGTAGCGAAGCGCAACAGCGTGCCGGCGATCCCGCCGACGGAAACCGCGATTATCAATGGGACCACTATTTTCTCCGCTGCCTGGGGCTTAAACGGTCGAGTTTCGCCAGATGACTGAGCTTTTCGCCGATTTTCAGCTCAAGGCCCCGGGGCACCGGCTGATAGAACGGAATAGGGTCGAGTTCTTCCGGGAAATAGTCTTCCCCGGCGGCGTAGGCATCGGGTTCGTCGTGGGCATAACGGTACTCGTCGCCGTAGCCCAATTGCTTCATCAGTTTGGTCGGCGCGTTGCGCAGGTGCAGCGGCACTTCCAGCGAGCCGTGTTCGGCAGCCGCGCGCAATGCGCTCTTGAAACCCATGTACACCGCGTTGCTCTTAGGCGCGCAGGCCAGATAAGTGATGGCCTGGGCCACCGCCAATTCACCTTCGGGACTGCCAAGCCGCTCCTGCACTTCCCACGCCGCCAGGCACAGGCTCAACGCGCGCGGGTCGGCATTGCCGATGTCTTCGCTGGCCATGCGCACCACGCGCCGGGCCAGGTACAACGGATCGCAACCGCCGTCGATCATGCGCGCGAACCAATACAAGGCGCCGTCGGGATTGGAGCCGCGCACCGACTTATGCAGCGCGGAGATCTGGTCGTAGAACGCTTCACCGCCCTTGTCGAAGCGCCGACGTGTGTCGCCGAGCAGGCTTTGCAGCAGATCGGTGCCGATTTCGCTGTTGTCTTCTGCCAGGTCGGAGGCGTTTTCCAGCAGATTGAGCAGACGCCGGCCATCGCCGTCAGCGGCCGACAACAACATCTGGAAGCCTTCATCACTGAGGGTCAGGTTGCGCTTGCCCAGGCCCCGTTCTTCGGTCAGTGCGCGGTGCACCAATTTGCGCAGCGCGGTTTCGTCGAGGCTTTTCAGCACATAGACGCGCGCGCGCGAAAGCAATGCGTTATTGAGTTCGAACGAAGGGTTTTCGGTGGTTGCACCGATGAAAATCAACGTGCCGTCTTCGACGTACGGCAGGAACGCATCCTGCTGGGACTTGTTGAAACGGTGCACTTCGTCAACGAACAGAATCGTGCGGCGGCCGTACTGCGCGGCCTGCTGCTTGGCGATTTCCACCGCCTGACGGATTTCCTTGACCCCGGCCAGCACGGCCGACACCGTTTCGAAGTGCGCCTCCGAGACTTCCGCCAGCAACCGCGCCAGCGTGGTTTTACCGACCCCTGGCGGCCCCCAGAAAATCATCGAGTGCAGGGCACCCTGCTCCAGGGCTTCGCGCAAAGGCTTGCCGCGAGCGAGCACGTGTTCCTGACCGACGTACTCATCCAGGTTGGTCGCACGTAAACGGGCGGCCAAGGGCTGAGCGATCGGGGCACTGCGAAACAGGTCCATCACGTACTGTTAAAACCTCGCTTTTTATTACGTAGTTCTCAAGTCTGGCGAAATCCTGTGGCGAGGGAGCTTGCTCCCGCTGGGGCGCGAAACACCCCCAAAATGGGACTGCTGCGCAGTCCAGCGGGAGCAAGCTCCCTCGCCACACAAGCCCGCTCCCACAAGTTATGCGTCTTACTCCTGGATCACGTCCGCCCCTTTAGGGATGTCGAACTTGAATTTCGAAGCCGGGATCGGCTCGTTGGCCTTCACACCGGTAAACAGGATATTGGTGCGCTGGCCGACGCTGTCGATCAGTTGCATGTCATTGACCAAGCCGTTGCGGAACGACAAACGCAGGTTGTCGAACAGCGTGTCCTTGGTTTTCGGCTTCAGGGTGAAGTCAATCACCCCGCCGGCTTCCTTGGCGCTGATGTCAAAGCTCTGGCTGATCTTCGACACGTCACCGGACAACAGCAACGCCGGGGTCTGAGTCAGTCGCTGATCGAGGTTCTTGATGGTGACCTGCTCCAGGTCCGGGTCCCAAAGGGTGACCTTCTTGCCATCGGAAACCATCAACTGTTCTTGCGGCGCGTCGGTGTGCCAGTAGAACAGGCCCGGGCGTTGCAGGGACATTTGACCTGCGGTTTCCTGCAACTGGGTGCCGCTGCCATCGAGGGTCAGCTGGGAGAAACGTGCGGTCAGGGTCTGGGATTTTTCCAGCAATTGAGTCAGGCGCGCCACGTCCTTGTCATCGGCGTGAGCCTGCAGCGTGGTCAAGGCCAGTACCGGTAGCAACAGCATGCGGATCAGACGCATGGGAGTCCTCATAACATTCGTGGGAGTGCGGGCGGCGCCTCGGGACGCCGCCCCTTTTCAATCTCGGATCAGTCGCGTACCGGGCCAGGGGCCAGGACTTCACGCGAACCGTTGGTATTCATGGACGTCACGACACCGGCCATTTCCATGGCTTCGATCATGCGCGCTGCGCGGTTGTAGCCGATTTTCAGTTTACGCTGAACCGCGGAAATGGAGGCACGGCGGCTTTCCAGAACGAACTGCACCGCTTCGTCATATAACGCATCGGCCTCGGGATCATCACCGTCGCCACCACCGCTGCTGCCCTCAAAGCCACTGCCGGCCTCTTCGACACCGTTGAGGATGTCGTCGTTGTACTCCGGCGCGCCACGCAGCTTCCAGGCCTCGACCACGCGATGAACCTCATCGTCGGACACAAAGGCCCCGTGGACACGGATCGGCAGACTGGTACCCGGCGGCATGTAGAGCATGTCACCGTGCCCCAGCAATTGTTCGGCGCCGCCCTGGTCGATGATGGTCCGGGAGTCGATCTTGCTCGACACCTGGAACGCCATACGGGTCGGAATGTTGGCCTTGATCAGGCCGGTGATCACGTCAACCGACGGACGCTGGGTCGCGAGGATCAGGTGGATGCCGGCAGCACGCGCCTTCTGGGCGATACGCGCGATCAGTTCTTCCACCTTCTTGCCGACGATCATCATCATGTCGGCGAATTCGTCGACCACCACCACGATGGTCGGCAGCTTTTGCAGCAGCGGCGCTTCATCATGGATGCTTTCGCGCTTGTACAGCGGATCGCTCAACGGCTCGCCAGCGTCCTGGGCTTCCTTGACCTTGGCATTGAAGCCAGACAGGTTGCGCACGCCCATTTTCGCCATCAGTTTGTAGCGTCGCTCCATCTCGGCAACGCTCCAGCGCAGGGCGTTCGCGGCGTCCTTCATGTCGGTGACCACCGGACACAGCAGGTGCGGAATGCCCTCGTAGATCGACAGTTCGAGCATTTTCGGGTCGATCATGATCAGTTTGGCGTCTTCCGGGCCGGACTTGAACAGAATCGACAGGATCATCGCGTTCACACCCACCGACTTACCGGAACCGGTGGTACCGGCCACCAGCAGGTGCGGCATCTTCGCCAGGTCAGTGATGACCGGCTTGCCGCCGATGTCATGACCCAGTGCCAGTGTGACCGGCGATTTGAAGTTGTCGTACTCGGGAGTCGACAGCACTTCGGAGAAGCGCACGATCTGCCGGTCTTCGTTGGGAATCTCGATACCGACCGTGGTCTTGCCCGGAATCACTTCCACCACCCGCACGCTGGTCACGGCCAGGGAACGTGCCAGGTCCTTTGCCAGGTTGGCGATGCGGCTGACCTTGACCCCGGCCGCCGGCTGAATTTCGTAACGGGTGATCACCGGCCCTGGGTGGATCGAATCCACAGTGACTTCGACGCCGAATTCCTTGAGCTTGATTTCCAGCAAATGACCGACCGCGGCCAGGGATTCCGGCGAATAATTGAGTTGTTTCTTTTCCGCGGGATCAAGAATCGAAATCGGCGGCAAGGTGCCTTCCACCGCACTGTCGACGAACAGCGGCGCCTGTTTCTCTTTCTCGACGCGCTTGCTCGGGGCTGGTGGCTTGACCGGCGCCGGCGCAATCACCGGCGGCACCTGTTTCTCACGCTCGGACATGTGCTTGCTCAGGGCTTGCTCACGCTCGATCAAGCGCTCCTTGACCTTGGCCTGTTCGCGTTTATCGGTGACGGTTGGCGCGACCACGTCGTGCACGCGGTCGTCGACTTCACGCAATTGCGCCACCAGTTGCTTGCGCTCGGTACGGGCCGCCCACCAGCGGTTGGCTGCGCCCTGGAACAGCTCGAAGAGGTCGAGCGTGATCTTGCCGGTGACGTCCATCACCTTGAACCACGACAAATCGGTGAAAACGGTCAGGCCGAACAGGAACAGGGCAATGAACAGCAGCGTGCTGCCCTGAATGTTCAAGGCGTTTTTCGCCAGATCACCCAGGCTTTCGCCCAGCGCACCGCCAGCACCGGCCGGCAGACCGGTCGCCGCGTGGAAATGGATATGGGCAAGCGCAGCACCGGACAACACCAGAAATACCAGCCCGATCAGGCGCCAGGAGAACAGCCAGCCGCTCCACTGCCACGGCTCGTGACGTTGGCGGAAGATCTGGTAGGCCTTGATCGCCAGCAACAGGGGGAAGATGTAGGCGAAGTAACCGAGCACCATGAACAGGATATCGGCGCTGTAGGAGCCCGCCGGACCACCGAAATTCTGCACATCGTCGATCTTGCTGTTATGGCTCCAGCCCGGATCGTCCTTGCCGTAGGTCAGCAAGGCCATCATCAGAAACAGGCACAACGCGCCAATGGCGATCAATGCACCTTCCTTGAGGCGGTAGTGCAATTGCTGACGCCAGAGCGGCACGACTGTTTTGGGTGCTTCGGTGGATTTCTTCAAAACGCTACTATTCCTGCGCCCAAGGCGCGTCCATCTGTTGATTGACTATTAAAAACTGCCCAATCCAGGCAGGTAAAAAAGTTGACAGCCATAACTCAGACTACTTTTAACACTGCGTTCCGGTTTTTATAAACACGAAACGTCCTGCTTATTTTGTTACAAACGCTGTTACAGCCAGGCATTGTACGGGTTTGTACGCTTGATGCCATGCTTGTGATCCTAGGGTGTAGCATAGTCAACAGCACATCACGTGCGACTCAATTTGAGCATGCATTGTCTTTTGTGACAAAGGCTTATGAGGTGTTTTTATGAGCGAAGCGAAGCATCACCGCCTGATCATCCTGGGTTCCGGCCCCGCCGGTTACAGCGCAGCCGTGTATGCCGCCCGCGCCAACCTCAAACCCGTTGTCATTACCGGCATACAGGCCGGTGGCCAGCTCACTACCACCGTGGAAGTCGATAACTGGCCAGGCGATGTCGAAGGCCTCACCGGCCCGGTGTTGATGGACCGCATGCAAAAACACGCCGAGCGCTTTGCCACAGAGATCGTGTACGACCACATCCATACTGCCAAGTTGCAACAGCGCCCGTTCGAACTGATTGGCGACAGCGGCACCTACACGTGTGACGCGCTGATTATTGCCACCGGCGCTTCCGCGCAATACCTGGGGTTGGCGTCGGAAGAAACGTTTGCCGGCAAAGGCGTTTCCGCCTGCGCGACCTGCGACGGGTTCTTCTATCGCAATCAAGTGGTCGCGGTCATTGGTGGCGGCAATACCGCCGTTGAAGAAGCACTGTACTTGTCGAACATTGCCAAGGAAGTTCATCTGATACACCGGCGGGACAAGTTGCGTTCTGAGAAAATCCTCCAGGACAAACTCTTCGAGAAAGCTGCCAACGGCAATATTCGCCTGCACTGGAACCAGAACCTCGATGAGGTACTGGGTGACGCCACTGGCGTGACCGGCGCCCGCCTGCGCGATAGCCATACGGGTGAACTCAAGGAACTGGCAGTGGCCGGGGTGTTCATCGCCATCGGCCACAAACCCAATACCGACCTGTTCGTCGGCCAACTGGAAATGCGCGACGGTTACCTGCTGGTCAAGGGTGGCAGTGATGGCGATGCCACGGCGACCGCCATTGCGGGCGTGTTTGCCGCTGGTGACGTGGCCGACCACGTCTATCGCCAGGCCGTGACTTCCGCAGGGGCTGGCTGCATGGCTGCACTGGACGCGGAAAAATACCTCGACGACATTCCCGTCGTTTAACGGCACACTTCACGGCGGGCCGAGAGCCCGCCACCGCCCTCCCCTTCTGCAAGCCCGAACGCCATGCTGACTTGGTTACAACGCAACACCCTGACTTTCCCGCCACTGGAAAAGGCCATGCGTGACCCCAACGGGTTGCTGGCGGCCGGTGGCGACCTGTCTGCCGACCGGCTGATCCAGGCATATCGTCACGGCTGTTTCCCATGGTTCTCGGAAGGCCAACCGATCCTCTGGTGGTCACCCGACCCACGCACAGTTTTATTTCCCGACGAACTGCACGTATCCCGCAGCCTTGGCAAATTGCTGCGCCAACAACGCTATCAGGTGACCTTCGATCGGGATTTCGCCGCCGTTATCCGGGCGTGCGCCGCCCCCAGGGAATACGCCGATGGCACCTGGATTACCGATGCCATGCAGGACGCCTACATTGAACTGCACCGTCGCGGGTTCGCCCACTCGGTGGAAGTCTGGGACCAGCAAGAACTGGTTGGCGGATTGTACGGTTTGGCGATGGGCCAGATGTTTTTCGGCGAATCGATGTTCAGCCGCGCCGACAACGCCTCCAAATTTGGTTTTGCCACATTGGTGCGACATCTGAAAGACTCCGGCTTTGTCTTGATCGACTGCCAGATGCCGACCGATCATCTGCACAGCCTTGGCGCGCGGGCAATTCCCCGCAGCGCGTTTGCCGGTTATCTGGCGCAATATCTGGATCGACCCAGCCGCGCAACCTGGGTTTGCTGAGCGACTTTTGCGCGCGTGGCTTACACTTAATCGAAAGCATTATCCCGAGGGTTGATCATGACCGAGTTGGCGCGCCTGAAGTTCTATGCCACTCAGCCCCACTCTTGCAGCTATCTGCCTGAGGAGCAGGCCACGACCCTGTTCCTTGACCCTAGCCAGCCCATGGATGTGCATGTCTATGCAGACCTGTCGGAAATGGGTTTCCGTCGCAGTGGCGATCACCTCTACCGGCCCCATTGCCAGAACTGCAATGCGTGCGTGCCTGCGCGCATTCCCGTAGGGCAATTCACGCCCAATCGTCAGCAGAAACGCATTTTCAAACGCAACGCCGATCTGCAGGTGCGCCCGGCCAAACCCGGGTTCAGTGAAGAGTATTTCGATCTCTATCAACGGTACATCGAAGAGCGACATGCCGATGGCGACATGTATCCGCCCAGCCGCGATCAATTTTCTACGTTCCTGGTGCGTGACCTGCCGTTTTCGCGTTTCTATGAATTTCGTCTCGACGGACGGTTGCTGGCGATCGCGGTGACCGACCTGCTGCCAAACGGCCTGTCGGCGGTTTACACCTTCTATGAGCCTGCCGAAGAACGACGCAGCCTGGGGCGTTATGCGATCCTCTGGCAAATCGCCGAGGCCCGGCGCCTGGGGCTGGATGCGGTCTACCTGGGCTACTGGATCAAAAACTGCAAAAAAATGAGCTACAAGACCCAATATCGCCCAATAGAGCTGCTGGTTAACCAGCGCTGGGTCGTTCTGAACTAGAGCACACCCTAAACCCCTTGGCTTGACCCCCACTTTTCGGGCACAATGCACGCCGCTTTTGCCTGGCGCAGTTGCACCGGGCCATTCA
>NZ_RCOB01000100.1:0-9254 GCF_004307665.1 Pseudomonas sp. Sample_16 | reverse complement strand
GGCCAGTTGCTGGTGGGCCTGAGCGTGCTCGAAGGCCGCCTTAGCGTAAGGTCGGGCCAACGTGGTCAGTTCTGCCATGATCGCCCTCGCTTAGATTTCAGCAGCCAGTTGGTTAACCAGCTCTGCGTGCGCGTTTTGATCGATTGTGGCACCCAGGATCTTCGCAGCACCGCCAACGGCCAGGCTACCCACTTGGGCGCGCAGCGCGTCTTTGACGCTGTTCAGTTCCTGTTCGATCTCGGCCTGAGCCTGAGCCTTCACACGGTCAGCTTCGACGCGAGCCTGTTCACGGGCTTCGTCGACAATCTGGGTACCGCGTTTCTTGGCTTGCTCGATGATTTCAGCTGCCTGAGCTTTCGCTTCGCGCAGTTGCTGACCCGCTTTCTCTTGGGCCAACTCCAGGTCGCGAGCTGCACGGCTGGCAGCGTCCAGACCATCAGCGATCTTCTTTTGACGTTCGTGCAGAGCCGCGATGACCGGAGGCCATACGAACTTCATGCAGAACAATACAAAAATCAGGAACGCAACGGACTGGCCAATCAGGGTCGCATTAATGTTCACGCCAACACCTCGCAGTTACGTTGTCCATCACACCAAATTACCCGGAAGATCCGAGTAATTAGCCAGCGATCTGACCAACGAACGGGTTCGCAAAGGTGAAGAACAGAGCGATACCAACACCGATCATGGTTACGGCGTCGAGCAGACCGGCAACGATGAACATTTTAACTTGCAGCATTGGAACCATTTCTGGCTGACGCGCTGCGCCTTCCAGGAACTTGCCGCCCAGCAGGCCGAAACCAATTGCGGTACCCAGTGCGCCCAGGCCGATCAACAGTGCAACAGCGATAGCGGTTAGACCAACTACAGTTTCCATCTTTCCTCCCGACTTTTACGTCGTATGGTTTAGGTTTTTTAGATTAAAGCGGTAAAACAAATCGTTTCAGATGCTCCGTCAGGAGCCCCTTCCCGTTTTACCGGGAAGGACATCAGACTAGTCGAGACTGGTCTTAATGGTTTTCTTCGTGTGCCATCGACAGGTAGACGATGGTCAGCATCATGAAGATGAACGCCTGCAGAGTGATGATCAGGATGTGGAACACAGCCCACGCCCACTGCAGAACAACGCCCAGGCCACTAAGCCAGAGCAGACCGCTGCCGAACATCACAGCAATCAGGATGAAGACCAGCTCGCCGGCATACATGTTGCCGAACAGACGCAGAGCCAGGGAGATCGGCTTGGCGATCAGGGTCACGAATTCCAGCAGGAAGTTCACCGGGATCAGCAGGGCTTGAACGAAGATGTTCTTGCTGCCGAACGGGTGCAGGGTCAGCTCGCCGATGAAACCGCCGAGGCCCTTGACCTTGATGCTGTAGAAAATGATCAGTGCGAAAACCGAGAATGCCATGCCCAGAGTCGCGTTCGGGTCGGTAGTCGACACGGCGCGGAACGGGATGTGGGCATCGCCGGAGATCAGGATGGCCAGCTGAGGAATCCAGTCGACCGGTACCAGGTCGACGGCGTTCATCAGGAACACCCAGACGAAGATGGTCAGTGCCAGCGGTGCAATCACCGGGCTACGGCCATGGAAGCTGTCTTTCACGCTGCCATCGACGAATTCGACCAATACTTCAACGAAGTTCTGCAAAGCACCTGGCTGACCGGAGGTCGCCTTCTTTGCCGCCATGCGGAAAAGAAGAACGAAGATCAGACCCAATGCGACAGACCAGCCGAGGGTATCGACGTGGAAAGCCCAGAAGCCCATTTCCTTGGCTTCTGCTGCGGTGTGGGCAAAGCCCCAGCCGCCGGTAGGGTGCTGACCGAAGGTCAGGTTCTGCAAGTGGTGCTGGATATAGCCCGAAGCGGTTGTTTCTGCCATGGTTGCCTCAAACGCCCTAAGGTCTCGAAAGTCTTGTTCTCATCAGCAGGGGAGCGAACCAGCTGACCGACTGAGTCAGCACGAAGGCACCGAATACTGCAATCGGCGCCAGTGGCTTCACACCTGCAAACACCAGTGCAAACAGCACTGCCGTCAAAATCAGTTTCCCCGCCTCGCCGGCATAAAACGACCGGACGATGGACTGGGCTGCTCGGGCGCCGGAAAACCGAAATGCCCTGTGAGCGAAATACACATTGGGCAGCAAGGCTATCAGGCCTCCGCAAAGTCCCGAGTACCCGGCAACGACTCCGTGCCATTGCCAGAGCGCCAAAGCGGCAATGAGCAAGACCACGAATTGAGCCATTAACACCGGAAAAACCGCCAGGCGATGGAAAGGCAAGCGGTTTGGCGTGCGGGTTTCCATCGTTATTGCTCTCCAATGGTCGGCTGCCGAAATTCAATAACTTGGCATAATTTGTGCCGACAAAATGCGCGCAGAGTATAGGGGCGGTTCTGCCCCTATTCAACTGTCAGGTAGTGATTTCCGACTGCACGCTACATGAGGAAATGTTTCAGCGGATATGTGCGAGTACGCCTTGAAGCTCATCCAGTGAGTTGTAACCAATCACTAACTGCCCTTTGCCCTTCTTCCCGTGTCGAATCTGCACCGCAGAGCCTAGGCGCTCGGCCAGACGCTGTTCCAGGCGGGCAATATCCGGGTCCGGTTTTGCAGGTTCGACGGGCTCCGGTTTGCCACTCAACCACTGGCGAACCAGTGCTTCAGTCTGGCGCACAGTCAGTCCTCGTGCGACAACATGTCGCGCCCCTTCAACCTGTTGATTGTCCGGCAAACCGAGCAATGCACGGGCATGCCCCATTTCCAGGTCGCCATGGGACAACATGGTCTTGATGACTTCCGGCAGCGAAATCAGGCGTAACAAGTTGGCCACGGTCACCCGTGACTTACCCACCGCTTCGGCCACTTGCTGCTGGGTCAGCTGGAATTCCTGCTGCAGACGCTGCAAAGCCACTGCTTCTTCGATCGGGTTGAGGTCTTCGCGCTGGATGTTCTCGATCAGAGCAATGGCGATGGCAGTTTCATCCGGCACATCGCGCACCATCGCCGGAATGGTTTCCTGCCCGGCCTGCTGGCTGGCGCGCCAGCGCCGTTCACCAGCGATGATTTCAAAACGACCGCCGCCGATCGGGCGTACCACGATCGGTTGCATCACACCTTGGGCCTTGATCGACTGCGCCAGCTCTTCCAGAGCTTGAGGATCCATATCGCGACGCGGCTGGTATTTACCGCGCTGGAGCAGGTCCAGGGGCAGGTGTTGCAACTCACGATGATCGGCTTGCGCCGCTTGTTCTTCCAGCGAGCTGACGGTCGGACCACTCAGCAGTGCATCCAGTCCACGTCCGAGACCTCGTTTCTTGACGGCCATGGGGATTCCTTAAGTTGCCTGAGCGGCGGCGATGCGTGAGTTTTTGCGCTGACGACGAACCATTTCGCCCGCCAGGGCCAGATAGGCAATAGCGCCCCGCGATGCTTTGTCGTACGCCAGCGCCGGCATGCCGTAGCTCGGCGCTTCGGCCAGACGGATGTTGCGCGGAATGACCGTGTCGTACAGCTGGTCACCGAAATGTTCTTTGAGCTGAGCCGAGACATCGTTCATCAGGCTCAGGCGTGGGTCGTACATGGTGCGCAACAAACCTTCGACCTTGAGGTTCGGGTTCAGCAGTTCAGCGATACGCTTGATGTTATCCACAAGGTCGCTCAAACCTTCGAGTGCAAAATACTCGCACTGCATGGGGATAATTACGCCGTCGGCGGCCACCAGTGCGTTCAACGTCAGCATCGACAAGGACGGCGGGCAGTCGATCAAAATGTAATCATAGTTTTCACGGATCGGCGCCAGCGCACTGCGCAGACGACTCTCCTTCATCTGCATTTCCAGCAGTACCACTTCCGCGGCCGTCAGGTCACGGTTAGCCGGCAACAACTGGTAACCACCATGCTCGGAGTAGTGCATGGCCTGGGCCAGGTCGCATTCACCGATCAACAGGTCGTAGACCGAGTTTTCCAGGCCGTGTTTATCCACACCGCTACCCATGGTGGCGTTGCCCTGTGGATCGAGATCGATCAACAACACCCGACGCTTGGTGGCGACGAGGGATGCTGCGAGGTTGATGCAGGTAGTGGTCTTGCCCACACCACCTTTCTGGTTCGCTATCGCGAATACCTTAGCCATTCTTGCTTGTGTTCCCAATCATGCCGTGCGGCGCAGTATCAGCAGATGACGTTGGCCTTGGCAACCGGGTACGGCCAGGGCATGTTCGCTATCGAGGTGGAAGTCTGCCGGCAATGCTACCAGCTCATCGGCGGGATGAACGCCCTTCATTGCCAGCCAACGGGTGTCGGCGTCGCCAAGGTGGCGAGTCCAGTTTGTGAAGTTTTCCATGCTGCTGAAAGCCCGGGAGATGATCCCGTTAAAAGGCTCTGCAGGCTGGAATGCTTCAACGCGACTGTGGATAACTTGCAGGTTATCCAGTTTGAGTTCGAGTTTGACCTGGGTCAGGAAGCGGGTTTTCTTGCCGTTACTGTCCAGGCAAGTCACTTGCGCCTCAGGAAACAGGATGGCCAGCGGGATACCAGGCATGCCGCCACCACTGCCGACATCCAGCCAGCGACCGTTTTCGATGAATGACATCACGCTCAGGCTATCGAGCAAATGACGCGAGACCATTTCGTCGGGATCACGAACCGCGGTCAGGTTGTAGGCCTTGTTCCACTTGATCAACAGAGCCAGATAGCCCAGCAGCTGCGCATGCTGGGTTTCTGTCAGCGTGACACCAAGCTGGCGGGCACCTGTGGATAACTCATCTGCGTGTTGCGAAGTGACCAACGAACTCAAGCGCTTTGCTCCAACTGACGGCCCGCGCCGCGTTTTTTCAAATGAATCATCAACAGCGAAATGGCTGCCGGCGTAACCCCCGGAATCCGCGACGCCTGGCCCAGAGTTTCCGGACGGGTTGCACCGAGTTTGCTCTGTATCTCTTTGGAGAGACCGGAAATATTCGTGTAATCGATATCCACAGGCAGTTTGGTGTCTTCACTTGCGCGCAGACGGGCAATTTCATCCTGTTGACGATCAATGTAACCGGCGTACTTGGTCTTGATTTCGACTTGTTCGGCCACTTGCGGATCTTCTGCGCCGTTACCGGTTACGGCAATCAGACCAGCGTAGTCGATTTCCGGACGGCTCAAGAGATTGAGCAAGTTGTATTCGTGGGTCAACGGCGTGCCGAATTTTTCGGAAATCGCATCGCCTTGCTCGGTACCCGGGCGGACCCAGGTGCTCTTCAGACGTTGCTCTTCCAGTTCGATGCTTTCGCGTTTTTTGCAGAAAGCCGCCCAACGAGCGTCATCGACCAGTCCCAATTCGCGACCTTTTTCAGTCAAGCGCAGGTCGGCATTGTCTTCGCGCAGAATCAAACGGTATTCGGCACGGGAAGTGAACATCCGGTACGGCTCTTGGGTGCCAAGGGTAATCAGGTCGTCGACCAACACCCCGATATACGCCTCATCGCGACGCGGACACCAGGCATCTTTGCCCTGCGCACGCAGCGCAGCGTTGGTGCCGGCCAGCAAACCCTGGGCGCCGGCCTCTTCATAACCGGTGGTGCCGTTGATTTGCCCGGCGAAGAACAGACCGCCGATCACCTTGGTTTCCAGGCTGTATTTCAGGTCACGCGGATCGAAGTAGTCGTACTCGATGGCATAGCCCGGACGCACGATGTGCGCGTTTTCCATGCCGCGGATCGATTGCACGATCTGCAATTGCACGTCGAACGGCAGGCTTGTGGATATCCCGTTCGGATACAGCTCGTTGGTGGTCAAACCTTCCGGTTCGATGAAGACCTGGTGGCTTTCCTTGTCGGCAAAGCGATGGATCTTGTCTTCGATCGACGGGCAGTAACGCGGGCCGACGCCTTCGATCTCACCGGCAGCGGAATACATCGGCGAACGATCGAGGTTCGCGGCAATGATTTCGTGGGTGCGGGCGTTGGTGTGAGTAATCCAGCAACTGATCTGCCGGGGATGCTGTTCCTTGTTGCCCATGAACGACATTACCGGGATTGGCGTATCGCCGGCTTGCTCGGTCATCACCGAGAAATCCACGGAACGGGCATCGATTCGCGGCGGTGTACCGGTTTTCAGGCGACCGACGCGAAGCGGCAATTCACGCAAACGGTGCGCCAGGGCAATCGACGGTGGATCACCGGCACGGCCACCGGAAAAATTCTGCAGGCCAATGTGGATAAGTCCACCGAGGAACGTACCGGTGGTCAAAACCACCGAATCGGCAAGAAAACGCAGGCCCATTTGCGTGACTACGCCACGCACTTGCTCTTGTTCAACGATCAAGTCATCAGCGGCCTGTTGAAATATCCACAGGTTCGGCTGGTTTTCCAGGATTTCGCGGACAGCTGCCTTGTACAGAACCCGGTCTGCCTGAGCACGGGTTGCGCGCACGGCTGGGCCTTTGCGGCTGTTCAACACGCGAAACTGGATGCCACCCTTATCGGTAGCGATGGCCATCGCGCCGCCAAGGGCATCGATTTCCTTCACCAGATGGCTTTTACCGATGCCGCCAATGGCCGGATTGCAACTCATGGCACCGAGGGTTTCCACGTTATGCGTCAGCAACAGGGTTTTGACCCCCATACGTGCTGAGGCCAGTGCTGCCTCGGTACCGGCATGACCGCCGCCGATGACGATCACTTCAAAACGGGAAGGGAAATCCACCACGCACCTCGTGCCTGCTTAAGTAGGTAATTCAGGAATAGTTTGAGCTCAGGTTTTTGGACCTGGTCGACAAGTATAGGGACTTCGCCCTTCCTAAAGAACCCTTTGCACAAAATTTAACCAGCTGTGGAGAAGTCGCGGTTATAGAAATTAAAAAGAGAGAAATTTATTAAATCTTTGTTTTTATGTTTATTTCTACTGACCGAGATTTCTGTGGATAGATTGCTACAGGCCTTTATTATCAATGTGTACAGCGATTCAAAACCCTGTGGTCATGTGCCAGGGAGGCCCTTGGATAACCGGTGTAAGCCTGTGGATTAAAATGCCTGTTATCCACAGAGGGGGTTTTCTTCAGTTTTCAGGCCCTGTTATCAACTGCCCTTAGACGCTGTTATTCACAGGGCTTAATCCACAGAAAAGGCTGCCAAAAGTAAAAGACAGACACGCAGATTCCGCACAAGCAGTCAGAAAAACCGCTCAGCACTCATCGATAGGCAATGAAAAGGAAAAAAAAGACAGGCGCGGGTGGCCTGTCTGTGGACAACGAGGGGAGTTACTTGCCGATGCAAAAACTGGAGAAGATGCGACCCAACAGGTCATCGGAACTGAACGCGCCAGTGATTTCCCCCAAGGATTGCTGGGCCTGACGCAAATCTTCGGCGAGCAGTTCACCCGCCCCCGCCAGCGTCAGCTGTGCGCGGCCGTGTTCGAGCGCGGCACTGGCATGACCCAGCGCCTCAAGATGGCGTCTGCGGGCACTGAAACTGCTTTCCGACGTCTGTTCATAACCCATGCATGCCTTGAGATGATCGCGAAGAAGCTCCAGACCATTGCCAGCGGTTTTTGCACTCAGGCTGATGGTGACATGCCCATCTTCACTGACTTCCAGCGCAATGGCTTCGCCGGTCAGATCCGCCTTGTTGCGGATCAACGTAACCTTTGCCGGGTCTGGCCGGGTCTCGAGGAATTCCGGCCACAAAGCGAAGGGATCCAGCGCTTCCGGGGCCGTCGCATCCACCACCAGCAGTACGCGATCGGCTTCGCCAATGGCTTTCAATGCCCGTTCAACGCCAATCTTTTCCACATGATCGTCGGTATCTCGCAAGCCAGCGGTGTCGACCACATGCAACGGCATCCCATCGATGTGGATATGTTCGCGAAGAACGTCCCGGGTGGTGCCGGCGATCTCGGTGACGATTGCAGCTTCCCGGCCGGCCAACGCGTTGAGCAGGCTGGACTTACCGGCATTTGGTCGGCCGGCAATCACTACCGTCATGCCATCGCGCAACAACGCACCTTGTCCGGCTTCGCGCACAACGGTGGATAACTCTTCACGGACTTTATCGAGCATGCTCAGAACGTGGCCATCAGCGAGGAAGTCGATTTCTTCTTCGGGGAAGTCGATGGCGGCTTCGACATAAATCCGCAGGCTGATCAGCTGCTCGGTGAGGTTATGCACACGTGTGGAAAAAGCACCTTGCAAGGAACGCAGAGCATTTCGGGCGGCCTGTGCAGAACTGGCTTCAATCAAGTCGGCGATGGCTTCAGCCTGCGCCAGATCGAGTTTGTCATTGAGGAATGCGCGCTCGCTGAATTCGCCTGGTCGAGCCAGGCGGCAACCCAGTTGCACACACCGCTGCAGCAGCATATCCAGAACAATCGGCCCGCCATGTCCCTGGAGTTCCAGGACATCTTCACCCGTGAAGGAATTCGGTCCCGGAAAATACAGAGCGATTCCTTGGTCCAGTACCTCGTCGTTTTCACTGAGAAACGGACCGTAATGAGCGAATCGCGGTTTCAGATCGCGACCACAGAAGGCCTTGGCGGCAACACTCGCCAATGGCCCGGAAATACGAACGATGCCAACCCCGCCTCGACCCTGGGCAGTAGCGACGGCGGCGATGGTTTCACGAGGAGCGTTCATGAACCGGTATCCAGACAAAAGTGACAGATAGCAAAACGCCCCACTAGGGGGCGTTTTGAGTGGTTATCCACAGAGCAAGTTACGCCTCGGCTTTTTTGCTAGCCGCTTCGATCTTACGCGTGATGTACCACTGTTGGGCAATCGACAATACGTTGTTCACTACCCAGTACAGCACGAGACCGGCCGGGAACCACAGGAAGAAGAAGGTGAAGATGATTGGCATCATTTTCATCACCTTCGCCTGCATCGGATCCGGAGGCGTCGGGTTCAACTGCTGCTGGATGAACATGGTTGCACCCATGATGATCGGCAGAATGAAGAACGGATCCTTGATCGACAGGTCAGTGATCCACAGCATGAACGGCGCTTGGCGCATTTCAACGCTTTCGAGCAGAACCCAGTACAACGACAGGAAAACCGGCATCTGCACGAGGATTGGCAAGCAACCACCCAGCGGATTGATCTTCTCTTTCTTGTACAGCTCCATCATGGCTTGCGACATTTTCTGCCGGTCATCGCCATGTTGCTCTTTCAGCGCAGCCAGTTTCGGTGCCACTGCACGCATGCGCGCCATGGATTTGTAACTGGCAGCCGACAGCGGGAAGAAAATCCCTTTGATCAGCATGGTCAGGAAGATGAT